>JAOTTZ010000011.1 GCA_029864165.1 Burkholderiaceae bacterium | reverse complement strand
CTCAGATCACCCGCGCGCGCGACTTCGCGCGCCCGCTGTTGGCAGGCCAGCGGCTTGAGTCAGGCGAAGACACGCTCGCGCATGCCGACGGCATAGCGGCCATCTTGTGCGGCATGGGCGCGGCACCGGCCATGCGTGCCGGAGCTTACCTGGTGTATGCAGCAGATCGTTTGAACCAGCCGGAAGAAGCGGTGGCCAAAGCTTTCGGCGAATCGTACGCGAGCCTGGTGACCCACACGCGCAAGCTGGTGGCAATAGAGCGTGCCGCGCGAGATGCACAGGTGTCGCACGAGCAGCATGCGCAGCAAACCGAGCGCGTTCGCAAAATGCTCTTGGCTTTCTCCAACGACTTGCGCGTGGTGTTGCTGCGCTTGGCGTCGCGACTGCAAACGCTGCGCTACTTCGCGGCGTCCAAGAAGGTGTGCCCGGCATTCTTGGCGCAAGAGTCTCTACAAGTGTTTGCGCCACTGGCAAACCGGCTGGGCATCTGGCAAATCAAGTGGGAGCTGGAGGACTTGGCGTTTCGCTTCTTGCAGCCGCACGACTATCAGGCCATCGCGAGGCAGCTCGACGAGAGCCGGGTTGAGCGCGAGCAACACGTCGAAGCCGCCCGCCAACACCTGGCTACAGCCTTGACCGCAAGCGGTTTAAGCGCGCAAGTGCAGGGGCGCCCCAAGCACCTTTACAGCATTTGGAGAAAGATGCGCGGCAAGAACCTCGACCTTGCACATGTGTTCGACGTTCGTGCACTGCGCGTGATCGTCGAGAACTTGCCAGATTGCTACGCCGCGCTCAGCTGCGTGCACGAGTTGTACCGCCCGGTGCCTGGCGAGTTCGACGACTACATCGCTCGCGCCAAGTCCAATGGCTACCAGTCATTGCACACCGTAGTGCTCGATGATCACGGGCGCGCCATCGAGGTGCAGATTCGCACCCGTACGATGCACCAGCACGCCGAGCATGGCGTCGCGGCGCACTGGGCCTACAAGGAAGCGGGCGCGCGCGGTTACGCTGGCGTCAGCGCAGGTGCCGACTTCGACCTCAAAGTGGCCGAAGCGCGCAAGACGGTGTTGCGTCAACTGCTGGCCTGGGAACGGGACTTCACCGAGCAGCTCGGCAGCGACACGCCGGCCCAAGCGGCGTTGTTCGACCAGCGCATCTACGTTTTCACACCCCAAGCCACCGTGGTGGAACTGCCGGCCGGCGCGACGGCGATCGACTTCGCCTACAAACTGCATACCGACCTGGGCCACCGCTGCCGTGGAGCGCGTGTTGACGATGCGCTATTGCCACTGGATACGCCGTTGCATAACGGGCAGACGGTGGAGATCATCGCGGCCAAAGAAGGCGGCCCCTCGCTGGACTGGCTCAACGCCGAGTTGGGCTATCTGCAAAGCGCGCGGTCGCGATCCAAAGTGCGCGCCTGGTTCAACGCGCTCGCGCAGGCCGGCACCGTTGCCCGCGGTCGCGAAACGGTCGAAAAAACCTTGCAGCGCGAAGGCAAGACGGCCATCAAGCTCGAAGGCTTGGCCGCGCGAGCCGGCTTTCGAAGCACCCATGCGCTGTTCGAAGCCGTCGGAAAAGACGAATACTCGATGCGCAACCTGCAACATCTGCTGCGCCCACCTGAGCCCGCGCGATCGACCGACGAAGTCGTCACCCAGCGCCACCCGCGTCCGGGCAGCTCGGCACCAACGGGCGGCGTGCTGGTGGCGGGGGTGGAGTCGCTGCTGACGTCGCTGGCGCGCTGCTGCCGGCCTGCACCACCCGATGCGATTCGCGGCTACGTCACGCGCGGCAGGGGCGTATCCATCCACCGCAGCGACTGCGGCAACCTGCGCCAAATGGCGCGACGCGCGCCAGAACGCGTGATCGCTGTGGATTGGGGCGCCGCGACAACGGCCGGCGAGTTCGCCCACTTGTACCCCGTGGAAGTATTGATCGAGGCCACCGACCGCCCCGGCCTGCTGCGCGAGATATCGGAAGTCTTCGCAAAAGACAAACTCATCGTCAGCAGCGTCGACGCGCGGGCGCTGAAGACTTCGCGTTCGGGTAGCGGGTGGGTCAGCGTCACGGTCGAAGTGGCCGACGTGGGGCAGCTGGCCGATGTGCTGGTGCGGCTGGTGCATGTGGCGGGAGTGCACCGTGCGCGGCGCAGGTGACGCGATGGCGGCTGCTATAGTTAAGCTAGGCGCGTAGCTCAGCTGGTTAGAGCACCACCTTGACATGGTGGGGGTCGATGGTTCGAGTCCATTCGCGCCTACCAATGAATTCGACCTTAATTCACGTTGAACTAAACCGCTGACGCGGCGGTAGTGGGCGGGGCGGGCTTTGTTGGTCAAGCGCGGCATGTAGTCGTACCTTGGTACTGGGGAATGTTCCCCGTTATTGAGGAGACGACAATGACACCACTGCGTCAACGCACGCTCGACGGGATGGTAGCGCGCGGCTTGGCTGCACGCACGCAAGAGAGCTAGCTGTTCAACATTGAGCAGCTGGCCCGGCACTACCACTGCAGTCCCGATCAACTCAGCAACGAACAAGTACAAGCGTACCTGATGCTTTTGCTGCGAGAGCGCCGCTCGTCACGCTCCAGCGTCAACCAGGCCTCGTGCTCGGTTCGCTTCCCACTGTGTGACGTGCTGGGCCAGAGCGAGCGACGCCAAGGGTCGCGTAAATGCAATCGCAAGACCACTCGCGTGTTGACCTTGAACCTGATGGGTGACGGGTGCGCTTCGTCGCAACCACATCACGAAAACCAAGTTTCGCAGACCTTCGACAAGCTATAACCTGGCTTATGGCACCTCCCTGCTGTTCGACAAGTTCCGCTTCGGAGCACCTCAATTAGCAGGCTAAACCAGGAAGAAAGTTGGTGAGAGAAAGAACTGTTACCTTGCCGGCCTTGAGGCATGTCGTATCACGAGATGGTGAGTTCACCCTTCAGTATCCGCACTGAGCAGCACCAGGTAACGAACAACGAAAATATGTCGTGTGTAGCAGCCCGGGCTAGAACTTGAGCGCCGAGAATATCTTTTTTGCCAGATCCCCGGTCGCCTGTAGCGGGTTCGCGCGTATGGCTTTTTCCTGTTCCGCCATCATCAGGAACAGGCCGTCCATCGCCTTGCGCGTGATGTAATCGTCCAGTTTGGCGTCGCGTTCATCTACAAGCCCGAACTTGACCCCCTTGCCGGAGAATTGGTCGTACTTCTCGGCGACCTTGACCCTCTGCATTGACGTGGTGACGATAGGTTTGAATTTGCCTGACAAGGCGGTTTCGGTGTTTTTGCGGAAGTACTGGGTAGCGGCGTCGTTGCTGCCGGTGAGGATGCTCGTGGCATCGTCGACAGTCATGTTCTGGACCGCACCGATCAGCAACGCTTTTGCTTCCGGCACTGCCGCTTCGGCTGCACGATTCATGGAGTTGACCAGATCGTCCGCATATTTGCCCATGCCGAATTTGCGCATCATCCCCTCCACTTTTTGCAGGCTGGCGGGCAAGGGGATGCGTACTTTGTCGTTGCCGAGATAGCCGTTCTCCTTGGCCAGGTTCGCCACGGCAGTTTCCGCGCCCTGGGCGAGGGCTTGCTTCAGGCTGCCAACCTGATCCTGGCTGCTAAAAGTTGCCAGGTTCAATGCTGATCCGCCGGATGTGTCGGGTGTAGCTGCTGGTGTGGTCGTGGCAGGTGCTGCCGTATCGCTCTCTTTCAGCGTATCGACTTTCTCCTTGTTAAGCAGACCACCCAGATCAAATGCATGAGCCTGGGTGGCAGCCAGGGCAAGGGACGCAAAAAACACATAAAGTTGACGTTTGAGCATGGCATGTCTCCCTGGTTTGCCTAACACTGGTTGCAGCTCCCGCAAGTTGCGGCGGAGTCCTGGAGGGGTGGCGTGGTTGCGTTGCGGATGAGCTGAACGATGATGCCGACTGGAATTATCAGCTTCAACACTCGAATAGCGTAGCACAATTGCCCGCTAGAGGCCGAGGCGGACTTGGAACGTTTGTTCGAGTTTGTGTTAGAGGGCGAACGCGAGGGCGAAGACATTGAGCTTGCAGACAGGGCACTTCGGGCCGTCAAGGATGGCGCTGCGACCTTGGGCACGTCTCCGTTCACTTGCGGCAAGGCGCGCCGGAGCCTGTTTCTGCGTGAGTCGCTCATCCCATTTGGCCACGCGGGCTACGTCGCACTGTTCGAAGTTGTCGATAAGACGACCGTCGTCGTTGCTGCGGTGAAAAAGACGCCCCATGCCGGGCTGCCGTTCGCACTTTCACGCTTTGAAGTAGTCGCGGTACCAAGCGACGAAACGCGTCACGCCGTCGACAACTGAAGTGCGGGGCCTGAATCCGGTCCAAGCTTCCAATTCCGAGACGTCGGCAAAAGTAGCCGGCACGTCGCCGGGTTGCAAGGGCATGAAGTTTTTCTGCGCCACTTTGCCGACCGCCTGTTCTATGGCTTCTATGAAGCTCATGAGCTGCACGGGGTTGTTGTTGCCGATATTGAAAACGCGGTAGGGCGCGTTACTGCGGGCAGGATCCGGCTGAGCGGCATCGAATGCGGCGTCTGCCGTGGCGGGTTTGTCGAGGACGCGCACGACGCCTTCGGCAATGTCGTCCACGAAGGTGAAGTCGCGAACCATCTGGCCGTGGTTGAAAACGTCGATCGCCCGATTTTCAAGTATGGCCTTGGTGAACAAGAACAGCGCCATGTCGGGCCGGCCCCAGGGTCCGTACACAGTAAAGAAGCGCAAACCCGTCGTCGGCAGGCCGAACAGATGGCTGTAGGTGTGGGCCATCAACTCGTTGGCCTTCTTGGTCGCAGCGTACATGCTCACGGGGTGGTCAATGTTGTGGTGCTCGGAAAACGGCATTTGCGTGTTGCCACCGTATACGCTGGAGCTCGACGCGTAGGCCAGGTGCGGCACATTGTTGTGACGACAGGCTTCCAGAATGTTGGTGAAGCCCACGATGTTGCTCTCGATGTAGGCATGCGGGTTCACCAGCGAATAGCGCACTCCCGCCTGCGCCGCCAAGTGCAACACGCGGTCGAAGCGCTGTTTGGCAAAGAGCTCGTCCAGCGCGAGACGGTCGGCGACATCAGCCAGCACAAAGTGAAAGTTGGCGTTGGGGGCCAGCAGCGCCAAGCGATCGCGCTTGAGCTGCGGGTCGTAGTAGTCGTTCAGGTTGTCCAGCCCGACGACGGTTTCATCGCGCGCCAACAACATCTGCGACACGCGCATGCCTATAAAACCGGCCGCGCCGGTGACCAAGGTAGTCAATTCATTGCTCCAGTCCCTATGGAAACATCATCAGCTTGTTCGCCCGTAAACGTCGTCGAAGCGCACGATGTCGTCTTCCCCGAGGTAACTGCCAGACTGCACTTCGATGATCTCCAACGGCACTTTGCCGGGGTTGGCCAGCCTGTGCGTTTCACCCAGGGGAATATAGGTGCTCTCGTTCTCGCTGAGTAGGGTGACTTTGTCGCCGCGAGTCACTTCTGCCGTGCCCGTGACCACGATCCAATGCTCAGCACGGTGATGGTGTTTTTGCAGGCTCAATGACGCGCCGGGCTTGACCATGATGCGTTTGACTTGGAAGCGTGGCCCGGCGTCGATACTGTCGTACCAGCCCCAGGGCCGGTGTACCTTGCGATGCAGCGTGTGCTCGCTGCGGCGCTCGGTATTGAGCCGGTTGACGATGTTTTTGACATCTTGGCTGCGCGCCCGGTCGGCCACGAGCACGGCATCGGGCGTCTCCACTACCACCACGTTGTCTAGGCCGACCACGCTGACCAGCCGGCTGGTCGCATGCGCCAGCGTGTTACGGCTGTCGCTGATGAGTACGTCGCCTATGCTGGTGTTGCCATTCGCATCTTTGCTGGCGACTTGCCAAATAGCGTCCCAGGCACCTAGATCATTCCAGCCGGCGCTCAACGGCAACATGCGAATGTCGATCCCGCTGCCGGGGCATTTCTCCATGACTGCGTAGTCGACCGACTCCGCCGGTACTGCGGCGAACTGCGCTTTGCCAGGCCGAACAAACGTACCGTCGTTGGCGCGTGCAGCCCATGCCGTGCGGGTGGCCGATGCTATGTCTGGCCGAAAACGCTCCAGCGCGTTCATCCAGACTGAAGCCTTGAGCACGAACATGCCGCTGTTCCAGTAATAAGCCCCTTCCGCAAGATAACGCTCTGCCGTGGGCAGGTCCGGCTTCTCGACGAACTGCTCGACGTCCAACGTCGTCTTGCCAGCCTTCGCACGTATGTAGCCGTAGCCGGTTTCCGGGCGGGTCGGCGCGATACCCAGGATCACGATAGCGCCGTCGCTGGCTTGCTTCACCGCATCATGCAGCGCGGCGGTGAAAGACGCCGTGTCCGACACGGATTGGTCGGCGGGAGCGACGACCAATACCGGATCGTTATGGGTTTCCAGTACTTGCAGCGCGGCCAACGTCAGCGCGGGCGCTGTGTTGCGGCCCGTGGGTTCCAGCATTACCGCAGAGGGCTCCACGTCGATTTCACGCAACTGGTCCAGAACGAGAAACCGGTGCTCGTCGCTGCCGACAATGCACGGCGCGCTCACGCCAACATCGGTTGCGGCCAGGCTTTGCATCCGCATGACGGCCTCTTGAAAGAGGCTGTGGTCGCCGGAGAAAACGAGAAACTGCTTAGGGTAGCCCGCACGCGACAAGGGCCACAGCCTTGTGCCCGAGCCACCGGCCATGATCACAGGTTGAACTTGAATGAGGGTCATGAGCTCGCCCAATAGGTTCTATGAGGCGTCGGCGAATCCGCGCGGATTCATGCGCTGCCAACGCCAACTGTCTTCGCACATGCGTCCCAAATCGTGCCTCGCGGCCCAGCCCAGCGTTTTTTCTGCGAGCGAGGGATCTGCGAAACATGCGTCGATATCACCCGCGCGGCGGGGCGCGATTTGGTATGGTACGTCGCGGCCACTGGCACGCTGGTAGGCTTTGATGACCTCCAGCACGCTGTAACCGCAGCCAGTACCAAGGTTAACGGTAAGCGATGCCTTGTTTTCCAGCAGGTAGCGCACCGCGGCCACGTGGCCCTCGGCCAGATCGACCACGTGTATGTAGTCCCGAACACCCGTACCGTCCAGTGTGTCATAGTCATTGCCGAATACTTGCAGATATGGGCGCCGCCCGATGGCCACCTGCGCTACGTAGGGCATCAGGTTATTTGGTGTGTCACGAGGGTCTTCGCCGATCAGGCCACTTTCGTGCGCACCCACCGGGTTGAAGTAGCGCAGGCTTGCGACCTGCCACGACGGATCTGCCGTGCCCAGGTCACGCAGAATCGTCTCACCCATCAGCTTGGTCGTGCCATAGGGGTTGGTCGCCGACAGTGGCGCGTCTTCTCGGATCGGCAGGTGCTCAGGCTTGCCGTAGACGGTCGCGCTCGAACTGAAAACAAAACGCTTGCAGCCGTGGCGCTGCATCGCTTGGCAAACAGTCAGCAGCCCGCCAATATTGTTGGCGTAGTACGCCAGCGGTTTGGCGCCTGACTCGCCTACCGCTTTGAAGGCTGCGAAATGAATGATTGCATCGAAACGGTGCGCGCCGAAAAGGCGCTCCATCGCGGCACCATCGCACACGCTGGCGCGCTCGAAAACCGGCGGCATGCCGGACAAGCGCTCAATCCGACGCAGAACTTCCGGCGAGCTGTTGGAGAAGTCATCGACTCCGACAACGCGATACCCCGCCGACAACAACGCTAACCACGTGTGTGAAGCGATATACCCCGCAGCACCCGTCAGGAGGATGGTAGACACCACAGGAATACCGCAGCCTCAGCGGCCCAGCGTGAACTGCGCCGAGCACCTGGAAACGTTGGCGCTGTAGGCGGACGAGAGTTCACCGGAGGCGCTGCGTGACTCACGACTCAAATTGCACGATAACTGCACGCTTCGTGCGGGTGCGTAACTGGCGCCAAAGCGCACGACGCGCGTGCGGTCGCTGCCGTCTCTCAACTGAGCACCAATGCTCTGGGCGCGGGAATCAAACAGCGAGCGCCGCGCGTAGCTCAAGCTGGCGTTGAGTGAAATCTTGTCTGTAGCTTGGTACTGCCCGGCGGCCAAAATCGTGGTGGTGACGCGGCTGTTCTCGCTGACACCGGTGACGGCACTGTCGTCGTCACTGGCGAAGATGGAGTCCTCCCCCGTATCGCGGCGGAGGTGCGTTCGCATCCGCAGCTTGCCCGTCAGGAGCCAGTTCCAATCCAGACTACCGGTTGCGCGGGTTGAGGTCTTTTGTGTAAACCGCGAATGTTTCGTTCTCCCCAGGCTAAGACGGCCTTTGATTGTGCTCAAGCCAGAGGCCGCCCATGCGGCGGTCAGATCCAGATAACGGCCGGTGAACTTGTTCGTGGTGAGCGGATAGCGGCCGCGGGTCAGGCGCAGGCCTGAACCCAAGGTCAGTTGACTGCTGGATCGGTATCGGCCCCTGAAGTCGACGCTGTTTTGGTTGAACTCGCGAAACTTGAAGTCATCAAGGGAATAGTCCAGCTGCATGTGGCGGACTTCACTTTCAAGCGTCAATGGCGTTACCGTGCCTATTCGGAAAACGGCCGACAGCTGATCTGTCGTTTGCGAATTGCGTTTGGTAGCGATCCGCGCCGTACTGGATCCCCCAACCGTCTCATTCAAATTGAAGCTTGCCAGTTTCTGGTTCGAACTGGCACGCAGGCGGCCTGAAATACGCTCGCGCGTAGACCAGTCGAGCCCAGTCGCGAGAGCGTACCCAGTGTTGTCGTAGATGGTGTTTTCGCTGAAGCGGCTGTAGTGCACCGCAGCGTTGGCATAAAAGCGCTGGCGTCCGAACGGCTGGTCTATTCCTCCAAACAAAGACGTCGTGGCTATTCGGTCTGACTTGGCAATCACTCCTGCGTCGATCTGGTCTTGCGTAAGCGTGACGCCGTCAGCCAACCGCACCAAGTTGGAGTCGTGCGTGAACGACTGTGACGCACCCACGTAGTAAGGGTTGGCCTCGCCATAAGCCAAGCCCGCGCCGCCAAGCGCCAGGGCAACGGCCAAGGCGCCCAGAAGACTCGTTCGAGATGTGGTCTGGCACAAATAAAGGGCTGGTTGGGGCATTATGTTTTCCTTACCTTGCTGCTGGCGGCACGCGAACGTGCTGCAATACTCAATAGGCGTTTCTATCAAAAAGCACCACGCGTATGGTGCGGGCGATGATTTGCAGGTCCAGACCCAGCGACCAGTTGCGTAAGTATTCCAGGTCGTACTCGACGCGTGCTTGCATTTTCTCTATGGTGTCGGTTTCGCCACGGTGCCCGTTCACCTGCGCCCAACCGGTGATACCGGGTTTGACTTTGTGCCGAACCATGTAGGCTTTGATCATCTGGCGATACTGCTCGTTGTGCGCCACCGCGTGCGGCCGTGGCCCGACAATGCTCATATGCCCTTGCAGCACGTTGAAGAATTGGGGCAACTCGTCCATCGATGTACGCCTAAGAAACGCCCCGAAACGCGTAGTACGCGGGTCTTGCTTGGTGGCCTGAGGCACCACCGGGCCGTCGTCCTGTGCGATCATTGAGCGGAACTTGGAGACCAGGATCTCCTCGCCATCCAGGCCGTTGCGGCGCTGTTTGAAGATGATAGGGCCCGGTGAACTGAGCTTGACCCCGATGGCGATGGCCAGCATCAGCGGAGAAATAAGCAACAAAATCAGGATTGACAACACGATATCACTTGCCCGCTTGAGCAGCGCGTTGGTCCCCGTGAACGGGGTCTCGCAAATACCCACCACAGGCACGCCGTTCATGTCTTGCAGCCGCCCCTGGATGATGCTGATGCCAAACACATCCGGCACGAAAAACAACGACGCTGTCGTGCCCTGGGCCTGCTCTAATAGCTCCACGATGCGCGGTTGCGAGCCCAGCGGTAGCGTGATGTAGACCTCGCGTACACCATGCTTTATGACGTAATTCCTGACGTCGGTCAAGCATCCTAAGCGTTGTATGACAGCCTCGGTGTGCAGGCGCTCATCGGTTCGGTCGTCGAAGTAGCCGACAAAATCAACCCCATTGTCGCGGTTGCCGGCCAGCGCCCGTGCGACCTTCACACCCAAGCGTCCGCCGCCGACAACAATGGCTGCCCGTCTTGCGCTTGGGCGGGCCGAACTCAACCTGACAATCCTGCGGCCGGTCCACACCGCTGTCCACTGAAAAACAGGGGTTAGTAACGCCCAAGACACCAACACGTTATGCTCGAAATACTTGAGGCTGTCGGTCGCATAGCCGAACAGCCAAAGAATGCCGAGCAACGCGAGCCACGACACGCCGATATCAACCGCGGCCGCCAGCGGGTTGTCATGGAATCGATTGCGCCCAGGAATGGTGAACGCGAAAACGAGAAAGCACAGCGTGATAGCGGGCCGCCGTAACGGTTCGTCGAACCAGCGACTGATGAGCAGGAACGCCAACACCGTGATCGCGGGCTCGAGAAATGCGGCGACGAACGACGTCACAGACTGTGGCGCGCTGTAAAACGTTCTCTTATATGTACGGTCTTCAAACATGAGCGGCGCAAAGGCAGGGCTGTGTCACGACAATGATGACGCGACCCTGCGCCGCATCAAGCTTATAGAAACTTTGTGGCTGCGGGTCGATTTGATTATGGCGTGGGGGCTGGCCTGTGATTGACTCGCCGTCGACGCCATAAGTTTTACGAACGGATAATTTTCGCTCAGAAATTGCGGGCCGAGGGGGTTTCATGTTGGTGTGGGGACAACGGTCCCCGCTTGCCTACAATCGATAAATGGTCCGTCTTTTTGCGCTTTCGCTCTACGCTGCGTTGGCCCAACGCGCTTTGTTGCTGGCGAATCATGTGTTAACGGCTGAACCCGTGGTCGCACAACGCCTGCGCGCCCACGCTGGCAGTTGCATTTTGTTGCAGTTTGCGCAGGAAGGGGGCGCCTGGCTGTCCGCGCTGCCGGCGGTACGCTTGACGATCACGCGAGCAGGCCTGTTGGAGCGGAAAGTTGACCCAATAACATTGGCAGCGCCGGACTTGCGAATCGACGTGGATGCCACGAACCCGGCGCTGGTGACGACACAGTGGCTTGCCGGCGTGCCACCGAAGATAGAGGTGCAGGGCGACGCCAATCTCGCAGCTGACCTGGCATGGGTGGTCGAGAACCTGCGCTGGGATGTCCAAGACGACCTGGCGCGCATTGTAGGCGTGGCCGGCGCGCATGAAATTGCTCGGTTCGGCAGCGCGCTGACAACGGGTCTGCAAAGGGCTGCCGGCGCCTTGGTAGACCGGGTTGCTCGCAAGCCGCCGGCGGGTGCAGCTGCGCCCGCCCCGCGATGAGGCACTTTGCGCGGCTGATTGTCATCGTCTTCACCATCCTGCGATTCGGGCTGGACGAGTTGGCCTTGTCTGGCTTTCGCCAACGCTGGGTGCGTTTGCTGGCCAGAGTAATTACGCTGGGCCGCAGGCTCGATGCCCCACGCGGCCAGCGCCTGCGACTGGCGCTTGAGCGGCTAGGGCCCATTTTTGTGAAGTTCGGCCAGGTGCTGTCGACTCGACGCGATTTCCTGCCAGCCGACGTCGCCGACGAGCTGGCGCGACTGCAAGATAGCGTTCCGCCGTTTCCCGCCGAGCAGGCGCGCCGGCTTGTGGAACAGGCTTTCGGACGGCCGATAGACGCAGTGTTCTCTCAGTTCGACGCTCAGCCCGTGGCCAGCGCTTCGATTGCGCAAGTGCATTTCGCGGTGCTGAGGAACGGACGCGAGGTTGCCGTCAAGGTGCTTCGGCCCGGAATGCTGGCGGCGATCGAGGCCGACTTGGCGCTTTTGCGCACGCTGGCTCGTTGGGTCGAGTGGCTGAGCGCGGACGGCAAACGGCTCAAGCCGCGCGATGTTGTCGCCGAATTCGACAAGTACCTGCACGACGAGCTTGACCTGGTGCGAGAGGCCGCCAACGCGTCTCAATTGCGCCGCAATATGCAGAGCTTGGCCCTGGTGATGGTGCCCGAAATGGTGTGGGAGCTTTGCACCAAGGGTGTGATTGTCATGGAGCGCATGGTGGGCGTTCCCATCAGTCAGGTACCGCGTCTTCGCGAGGCTGGCGTGGACGTGCAAAAACTGGCCCGCGACGGGGTGACGATCTTCTTCACACAGGTTTTTCGCGACGGCTTTTTTCATGCCGATATGCACCCGGGTAACATCCAGGTCAGCCTCGCGCCTACCACTTTCCAACGCTACATTTCGCTCGACTTCGGCATCGTCGGTACGCTCACTGAGTTCGACAAAGAGTATTTGGCGCAAAACTTTATCGCCTTTTTCCGCCGGGACTACAGACGTGTGGCCGAGTTGCACGTGGAGAGCGGCTGGGTGCCGCGAACCACGCGCGTTGACGAACTGGAAAGCGCTGTCCGCGCTGTTTGCGAGCCGCACTTCAACCGACCGCTCAAGGACATCTCGCTCGGCGATGTGCTGCTGCGCTTGTTTCAGGCTTCGCGTCGCTTCAACGTCAAAATTCAACCGCAGCTCGTGCTGTTGCAAAAAACTTTGCTCAACGTCGAGGGCTTGGGACGCCAGCTCGACCCGGAACTCGATCTGTGGAGTACGGCCAAGCCTTTCTTGGAGCACTGGATGAAAGATCAAGTGGGCTGGCGCGGATTCGTAAAACGACTCCAACGTGAGGCACCGCGCTACGTGCAGCTGTTGCCTCAGTTGCCGCGGCTGCTGCATCAGCGGCTGCAACCGCGTCCCGTGACCGAGGCGCGCGCACTCGAGGCATTGCTGGATGAAACCCGTCGTGTCCATCGGTTGCTGCAAGCGTTGGCGTGGAGCGCGGTTGGGTTTGTCGCCGGCGTGCTGGCGACACAGGCGTTCTTGTACTGACGCCTATCGTCCGCAGCAGTGGCGCCGCAGCTGGGGCTTCGCTGGCGTACCCCCGCCAGACAGACAATTACACTGCGGCCCGGTAAGTACCGCTTTCGTTAGGAGCCCTTCCTATGCTCGTGACCTCCGTCGCTCTCTACTTGTTGGTGACCATCAGCATCGGCCTCATCGCCGCTCGTCGCGTTCACGTCGCTAAAGACTTCCTGGTCGCGGGCCGCAGCCTGCCCTTGTACATGAACGTGGCCACGGTGTTTGCCACTTGGTTCGGCGCCGAGACAGTGCTGTCTGTGTCGGCCACGTTTGCCAAGGACGGTCTCAATGGCGTTCCCGGCGATCCCTTCGGCGCTTCGGTATGTCTTGTGCTGGCGGCGCTGCTGTTTGCAAGGCTGTTCTATAGGCTCAACCTGCTTACGATCGGGGATTTCTACAAGGTGCGCTATGGCAAAGCGGTCGAGGTGCTGACCAGCGCGGCGATCGTGATGTCGTACCTGGGGTGGACATCGGCACAGTTCACAGCGCTCGGCTTGGTGATCCATGTCTTGTCGGGGGGTGCGGTAGAGCTGAACACCGCCATCATGATCGGTGCCGCGATCGTTGTGATCTACACGATTTTTGGCGGCATGTGGTCTGTCGCGTTCACCGACTTGTTTCAGACCGTGGTCATCGTCATCGGCCTGAGTCTGGTTGCCATGTTGGTGAGCGACATGGCCGGCGGGGTGGAAAAAGTAATCGCGCGCGCGGCAGCCGACGGCAAGCTCAAGCTGTTTCCAGCGGAAATGGACGCGTCCATGGCGTGGGCAATGGCCGGCGCATTTTTCGCCTTTGCGTTCGGTTCGATCCCGCAGCAAGACGTGTTTCAGCGCATGACCAGCGCCAAGAATGAAGACACCGCCGTGCGCGGCACCATTCTGGGGGGCATGATCTACTTCTGTTTCGCCTTTGTGCCGATGTTCATCGCCTATTCCGCCCTCGTCGCGGACCCCGGCTTGGCGACGTTATTTGCTGGCGACGATGACCGTGAGATCCAGCTCATCTTGCCCCATCTCGTGCTCGGCAAGATGCCGATGTGGGCCCAAGTCATGTTCTTCGGTGCGCTGCTATCTGCGATTCTTTCCACCGCTAGCGGCGCTTTGCTCGCACCAACGGCGGCATTTACCGAGAACGTGCTGCGCCCGTTCGTGCCGCACATGAGCGATCGTCAAAGACTGCTGACGCTACGGATTATTCTCGTCACGTTTGCGGCTTGTGCGCTCTTATTCGCAGTGAACAGCAGAAGCACGATGTACGAGATGGTGCAAAACGCCTACAACGTGACGCTGACGGGTGCCTTTGTGCCGTTGATCGCGGGGGCTTACTGGAAACGTGCGACGACTCAGGGGGCTTTGTTCGCCATTGTTTTTGGGGTGGGGTGCTGGATGGGCGCCGACGCGGTGGCGGCCGACGCGATGGTACCCCCCAATCTGGTGGGCCTGTTCGCCTCGATCGTTGGCATGGTGCTAGGCTCTATCGCGCCACAAGTTCTGGCCGCCAAGGGCATGTCGATCCACAGTGCGCTCAAGCACCACGCGCACGCCGGACATGCGCATACCGTGGGGGGGGTGCCTACCGGCAGCCAGCATCAGCATTAACACGGTTTGACTCCTCACCGGCAGATGTGCTGTTCGCGATGCGCAGCAGGTATACTTTTCGGTTTTGCAGCGAGTGCTCGGCCATGCCCATTTACGCCTATCGATGCACGTCTTGCGGTCACGCAAAGGACGTGCTGCAGAAGGTTTCCGATCCCGTATTGACTGGCTGCCCAGCCTGCGGAGCCCCCACCTTCGCAAAGCAGCTGACGGCAGCCGGCTTCCAACTCAAGGGTTCGGGCTGGTACGCCACCGACTTCAAAGGTGGGCCGTCCGGTTCCAAACCGCAAAACGCACAACCAGACGATGCCAAACCTGCCGGAGAAGCCGCAACCACCCCGGCAGCTGGCAAGGCGGGCAAACCTGAAGCAAGCCCGGCCACTGGCGCCGGCACCGAGTCGGCCGCCGCTGACCCCCCACACGCGGCGCGGTGAGCTTGCCGCCCGCGCGTTCATAGCGAAGAAGTGAAGAAGTATTTGCTCGCAGGGCTGCTGTTGTGGCTGCCATTGACGATTACTGTTTGGGTACTGCACTCGCTGTTGGGTGTGCTGGACGGTATTTTCGGCAGCGTGCTCAGTGCTAGTCAGGCCGTCTTGCCGGAGGCCGCGCGCGCGTCGTTAGAGCTGTTGCGCTTTCCTGGCCTGGGTGTCGTCGTGATGATCTGTGCGTTATTGCTGACCGGCGTGTTTGCCACCAACATGTTCGGCCAGTGGTGGCTACGCCAAGGCAACCGACTGCTGAACCGCATTCCGATCGTGAAGTCGGTCTACAACTCGGTTAAACAGGTGTCGGACACCCTCTTCTCCAGCAGTGGTCAGGCGTTTCGTGAGGCCGTTTTGGTGCAGTACCCGCGCCCGGGCGCTTGGACTATTGCTTTCGTTACC
>JAOTTZ010000272.1 GCA_029864165.1 Burkholderiaceae bacterium | reverse complement strand
TACATCGCCGCACTTGGTGCACTTCGAAGAACGTTGCCGCGTCGACGGCCAGGCGGTGCAAGCCGGCGACCTGTTGCCGCATTTCGAGGCGGTGGACAAGGCGCGCGGCGAAGTGACTTTGACTTATTTCGAGTTCACTCTGCTGGCTATCGTGCACTTGCTGGCGTCGCTGCCGCTGGACTTGGTGGTGCTTGAGGTGGGCCTGGGCGGCCGGCTAGACGCTGTCAATGTATTCGATGCAGACTGTGCGATCATCACTTGCATAGCCCTCGATCACATGGACTACCTGGGGGCTTCCCGCGAGGCCATTGGGTTCGAGAAGGCGGGCATCATGCGCCCCGGGCGAGCCGTGGTCGTGAGCGACCCGGTGCCGCCGCAAAGCGTGATCGACCATGCAGCAGCGCTCGGCGCTAACCTGTGGCTCCTGGGGCGCGACTTCAACTACTCGGGAGACCGCCTGCAGTGGAATTGGGCTGGGCGTGAGTTGCGCTACAGCGGTATG
This sequence comes from Burkholderiaceae bacterium, assembly GCA_029864165.1. Taxonomy (GTDB): domain Bacteria; phylum Pseudomonadota; class Gammaproteobacteria; order Burkholderiales; family Burkholderiaceae_C; genus CAIKUF01. The sequence continues at coordinate 3,291 of JAOTTZ010000272.1, read as the reverse complement.
GCGTACCCGGCGCTGCGTGGCGCCAACCAACTGCTCAACGCTGCTGGCGCGCTGGCGGCTTTCGAGGCCTTGCGTGAGCGATTACCCATTTCCGCTCAAGCTGTGCGCAGCGGGTTGGCGTCGGCGGTGTTGCCGGGACGGTTTCAGATCGTTCCCGGGCAACCGACAGTGGTGCTCGACGTCGCTCACAACCCACACGCGGTCGCCACGCTGGCGCATAACCTTGAACAGATGAAATATTCCCCGCAAACCCACGCCGTGTTTGGCGCCATGCGGGACAAGGACAGCGTGGAAATGCTGCGGCACATGGCTGGTTTGGTCGACCATTGGCACTTCACCGACTTGCCAACGCCGCGCGCGGCCAGCGCGCAGTCGCTGCTTGAAATGCACACGGGCCTCGTGGCCTCGGGGCAGGTACGGCCGCCCAAAGGAGTGAGCGCGACGGTTCATGCAACACCCGCAGATGCCTTGCAATCGGCCCTGATGGCGGCAGACCCCACTGATAGAATTGTTGTGTTCGGTTCTTTTTTCGCTGTGGGGGGCATTTTGAAGGACGGCATGCCCCGCACCGGTTGAGGTGCGATTTGCGCCTTTGCGGGGCACGGGCATTGCTTGGCTTTGGGTGAGTCCGCAACTGCGTTGCGGGGGCACGCCATACGACACTCCAACGCGCGAGCTGTCCATTTCACATGGATCTGTTGTCCATTTTCAAACGCAAAAAGACTGCCAGCGCGGCCAGAGCCGCACCGGCGGACAGCGTGCAGCTTGCGCGCACACGTGCGCGGCGTCGGCTGACGGGGGCTGCGGTTTTGGTCGTGATCGGCATCATCGGCTTTCCTTTGTTGTTCGAAACTCAGCAACGCCCGATTCCTGTCGACGTGCAAATCGATATTCCGCGAAAAGACAAGGCCGCTCCGTTGGTGATGCCGGCACCTCGGAGAGCCGCCTCGGTCGCTGCCGTTGCGCAGCCTTTAGCAACAGACAACACCGCCACCGAACCCAAGGTCCATGCAGGTGGTGAGATGGCACCGACTGCCAAACCAGCGGCCGCCGCTACCGAGCCAAAATCGAATGCCGCGGCGGGCACCTCCGCTGCCAAAGAAGATGCTGCTCGTGCGCGGGCCTTGCTCGAGGGCAGACCCGTCGGCGCTGTGGCCGAACCCGCTGCCGCTCGTGGGGCACGGTTCGTGGTGCAGGTGGGGGCTTTTTTCGACACCGCTGCGGCGCGTGAAGCACGGCTCAAGCTGGAAGCGCTGGGCTTGAAGACCTACGTGCAAGTTGCCGACACGGCCGCTGGCAAGCTCATACGTGTGCGTGCGGGACCGTACGCGACGCGTCAGCAGGCTGACGAGGCGGCGGCCAGGGTCAAAGACAAAGACGCGGCGCTGTCTGTGGTCGTCCTCAGCCTTTGACGACGATGGAAATTGCTGGCTTGCAATTTTCGTGGGTTGACTGGGCCGCCTTGGGCCTGCTGTTGGTTTCAATGGTCGTGGGCGTTGTGCGCGGGTTGGTGTTCGAGATTTTCTCGGTGGTGGGCTGGGGGGTGGCCTACTTCGGTGCGCAGTGGGCGACGCCTGTGTTGATGCCCTACCTGCCGCTGGGTGCATCAGGCTCGGCCGTGAACCGCGTGGCGTCGTTTGTATGTGCGTTTATCTTGATCCTGATCGTGTGGGGATTGGTGTCGCGGCTGGTGCGCATGCTGATTCACGCCTCTGCGTTGAGCCCGCTGGATCGCGCCTTGGGGCTGGGGTTCGGGTTTGCGCGTGGCATGCTCGTGTTGCTGGTGATTACCACTGTGGCGGGTTTGACGCCGGTGAACAGTTCGCAAGCGTGGCAGCAGTCGCGAGCGCAGGTTTGGTTGAACGTGGTTCTGAACGGTTTAGAGCCCTTGTTGCCCGATGAGGTTTCACTGCATCTTTTAAGGACCACTTCATGTGCGGAATCGTTGGCGTAATCTCGCAGGCGCCGGCTAATCAGTTAATTTACGACGCGCTGTTGCTGTTGCAGCATCGCGGGCAGGACGCCGCCGGTATCGCCACCATGCAGGGTGCCAAGTACTACATGCACAAGGCGCATGGCATGGTGCGCGACGTTTTTCGCACCCGTAATATGCGCAGTCTGATGGGTCCGGTAGGGCTGGGGCAGACACGCTACCCGACAGCCGGCAACGCCTACAGCGTAGAAGAGGCGCAGCCCTTTTATGTCAACGCGCCGTTTGGCGTGATGCTGGTGCATAACGGCAACCTCACGAACGCACAAGCCTTAAAGAGCGAACTGTTCGATATTGACCGCCGCCACATCAACACCGGCAGCGACACCGAGGTGTTGATCAACATTCTTGCGCATGAGCTCGATCAATCCGCGCGTGGCTTACCGCTCTCTCCAGAACTGATGCTCAGGGCGGTGCGCGCGGTGCATAAGCGTGTGCGGGGCTCGTATGCTGTGGTTGCGTTGATTGCCGGGCATGGGCTGCTGGCGTTTCGCGACCCGTTCGGTATACGCCCCTTGTGCATCGGTGAGGCAAAAGACAACGGTGGCCGCACCGTCATGGTCGCGAGTGAATCGGTTGCGATCGAAGGCACGGGACACAAACTGCTGCGCGACGTCGCTCCAGGTGAGGCCGTGTTTGTCGATCTCCAAGGGCGCATTCACGCCGAGCAATGCGCCGACAAACCGAGTCTGAACCCGTGCATCTTCGAGTTCGTCTACCTGGCACGCCCCGATTCGGTGATGGACGGTGTGTCGGTGTACCAAGCGCGTTTGAATCTGGGTGAAACGCTGGCGCAGAGGGTGATCTCGACCATGCCGCCGAGCGACATCGATGTCGTGATCCCCATTCCCGAATCGAGCCGTCCCTCGGCCATGCAACTGGCGCAAAAAATCGGCCGGCCCTACCGCGAGGGCTTCGTGAAAAACCGCTATGTCGGCCGTACCTTCATCATGCCGGGCCAGGGCCTGCGCAAGAAATCGGTGCGCCAAAAGCTCAATGCCATCGCCGCCGAGTTCAGGGGTCGCAACGTGCTGCTGGTCGACGACTCCATCGTGCGTGGCACCACGAGCAAAGAGATCGTGCAGATGGCGCGCGAAGCGGGTGCGCGCAAGGTATTCATGGCCAGCGCGGCGCCGCCTGTTCGCTTTCCCAACGTGTACGGCATCGACATGCCGAGCCAGCGTGAGTTGGTGGCGCACGAGCGCAGCATGGACGATATACGCGGCTTCATTGGCGCCGACGCGTTGATCTACCAGGACGTTGCGGCCATGAAAAAGGCGGTTGGCGCGCTCAACCCCAAA
>JAOTTZ010000271.1 GCA_029864165.1 Burkholderiaceae bacterium | reverse complement strand
CGTAACGCAAAGCACCTACGACGGCGTGCTCTACAACACCGAGACCATCAAAGCCATGCTCGATGGTTGGATCGACACCTTGCACTTTGACGAGGCTTGGTTGCCGCACGCGGCGTTCCACAAGTTCTACGGTACTTACCACGCCATGGGATTCGGGCATGTGCGCCCCAAGGAGGCGATGGTCTATTCGACGCAGTCCACCCACAAATTGCTCGCCGGCTTGAGTCAGGCGTCGCAAGTGCTGGTGCAGGACGCACAAAATCAGAAGCTGGACCGCTTTCTCTTCAACGAAGCCTACCTCATGCATACCTCTACCAGCCCGCAGTACGCAATCATCGCCTCTTGCGATGTTGCCGCAGCGATGATGGACCCCCCCGGTGGCACCGCGCTGGTGGAAGAAAGCATCAGCGAGGCGCTCGACTTTCGCCGCGCCATGCGCAAGGTGCACAAAGAATTCGGCAAAGACTGGTGGTTCAAAGTCTGGGGTCCTGACAAACTGGCCGAAGAAGGCATCGGTAAGTCTGAGGACTGGATGATCAAGGCCGAAGCCAAGTGGCATGGGTTTGGCACGCTGGCCGAGGGCTTCAACATGCTGGACCCGATCAAATCGACCGTGGTCACGCCCGGCTTGGACGTATCGGGCAAGTTCGCCAAGACCGGCATCCCAGCCAGCATCGTCACCAAATTCCTGGCCGAGCACGGCGTGATCGTCGAGAAGACGGGGCTGTACTCATTTTTCATCATGTTCACCATCGGCATCACCAAGGGCCGCTGGAACACGTTGGTGACGGCCTTGCAGCAGTTCAAGGACGACTACGACAAAAACGCGCCGATGTGGCGCGTGCTACCCGAGTTCTGCGCCGCTCACCCGCGCTATGAACGCATGGGCCTGGCCGATCTTTGCCAAAGCATTCACGCCACCTATGCCAAGGGCGACGTTGCGCGGCTGACCACCGACATGTACCTGTCCGACCTACATCCGGCCATGAAGCCGAGCGACGCGTATTCGCACATCGCCCACCGCACGACCGAGCGCGTGGACATCGGCGCTGTCGAGGGGCGTATCGCCACCTCGTTGCTCACGCCCTATCCGCCGGGTATACCGCTGCTGATTCCCGGTGAGCGCTTTAACCGGAAGATCGTCGACTACCTTCAGTTCATGCGCGAGTTCAACGCCAGCTTCCCGGGCTTTGACACCGACGTGCATGGGCTGGTGGAAGAAGAGGGCGAGGCAGGCGTGCGGCAGTACTTTGTGGACTGCGTGCGCAGCTGAAAACCGGCCGTCCCAAAGACCTACAGCGCGCGCGCAACGCCCATCAGCGCCGGCGACACACTGGCGTGGATGACGAAGACGGGGATGTTGGCGAGGTAGTCGCGAAAGCGGCCCTTGTCTTCGAAGCGGGCGCGAAAGGGCGAGCGCTCAAACACATCGCCCAGGCGCGGTACGATACCGCCGCCGATGTAGACGCCACCAAAAGCGCCCAGGGTCAGCGCCAGATTGCCGGCAACGTTGCCCAAAAATCCACAAAACAGGTCTAGCGCCTCTGCGCATTGCGGGTCACTGCCGGCCAATGCTCGGGCGGTGATTTCGGCGGCGGCAAGCGCTTTGGGCGTGCTGATGCCGTCTAGCGTGCACACGGCAGAGTGCAAATGCGCCAGCCCCGGCCCCGAGACCGCGCGCTCGGCAGAAATGTGACCGTGGCGGTCTCGCAGCAACTGCAACACTGCTGTCTCACGGGCGTTGACCGCCGCCAGCGTCGCGTGCCCGCCTTCGCCTTGCAAGGCCACCCAGCGGCCCGGCTCGCCTTTGGGCAGCAGACCGGAGACACCCAGTCCGGTGCCGGGGCCGATCAAAGCGATCGGCGCCCCGGCCACTGCCGCGCCTGCGCCGACTTGCCGCAATTCGTTGGCAGGCAGGTCTTGCAGCGCGAGTGCCAGGGCGGTGAAGTCGTTGATGACCACCAGCCGCTCAAAACCAAACCGACGCTGCAACTCTGAGATGGAGAACGACCAGTGGCTGTTGGTCATCACGACCTGGTCGCCGGTGACTGGGGTGGCAATGCCGATGGCACACCAGGGCGGCGCTGCGCGGCCCAAGCCGGTCAGGTAGTGCGCGACCGCGTCCGCCGGCGTGGCGTGCGCCGCGCTGGCGAGCGTGGCCACGTCACGCAGCGGCGCGCCATCGGCGTCCTGCCAAGCAAAACGCGCATTGGTGCCGCCGATGTCCGCAAGTAAACGGGCAGGGCGGCCCGTGGTCATTGCGCTCCCCCGGCCGCCAGGCCGCTCATCACTTGGCTGAAACCGCCATCGACGTAGGTGATCTCGGCGGTGATGCCGGCTGCGAGGTCCGAGAGCAAAAACGCAGCGACGTTGCCGATGTCATCGATCGTGACGTTGCGGCGCAGCGGGGCGTTGCGTTCGACCAGATCGAGCATCTTGCCAAAATCCTTGATGCCCGCTGCGGCCAGCGTCTTGATTGGCCCGGCCGAAATGCCATTGACCCGCACGCCACGCGCGCCCAGGCTGACCGCCAGGTAGCGCACACTGGCTTCAAGCGACGCCTTGGCCAAGCCCATCGTGTTGTAGTTGGGCACGCTGCGCAGGGCGCCCAGGTAAGTCAGCGTCAACAGCGCGGCACCCTGGCGCAGGCGAGGTGCAGCCGCCTTGGCCAGCGCCGGAAAGCTGTAGCTGGAGATGTCGTGCGCCAGACGAAAGCCTTCGCGCGACAGCCCGTCGAGAAAGTCACCGGCGATGGCTTCTTTGTGCGCAAAGGCGATCGCATGCACCAGGCCGTCGAACTCGGGCCAGGCCTGGCCGAGTTGCGCGAACATACGATCGATCTGCGCATCGTCGGCGACGTCGCAGTCATACAAGCGGGTTGAGCCGAACTCTTGCGCGAACCCTGCGACACGATCCCTGAAGCGCTCGCCGACATAGCTGAACGCGAGTTCAGCGCCCTCGCGGTGACATGCGCGCGCGATGCCATAGGCAATCGAGCGGTTGGACAAAACACCTGTGATCAGAAATCGTTTGCCGGCCAGTAATCCCACGCTGTCTCCAAAGTACTGAGGTGGACGTTGACGATTCTGGCATACCGCAATGCGGCGGCCGCTTGGTCTGGCGGCTGAGGATGAAGAAAACGTTGCGCAACCCAAGACCGCAGGTGGCAACAACACGGGTGTCGCGTACTGGGAATCCTAGCAATTCATCGAGAACGAGGCTACCCGCGAAAGCGCGATACAAAGTCAAGGCTGTGCCGGAGTTCACGCCGGCCGAGCCACCGCTTCAGCGCCAGCTACCCGGTGCGAGCTTGGCCACAGATGGCCAATGCAACGATGGTTCTGGGCGATACCGAGAACGCTCGCGCGCCATTGGCGGTGCGGCCTCGCCTGCGCGCAATCAGTTCCGCTCGGCCAATGCCTTCAGATTGGCCAGGCCGGCCTCGAAATCGCCGCCGACCATGCTGTCTGCGTTGAGCGCGAACCACCGGTACAGGGGGTTGCTACCCATGTTGCCGTTCATGGTCCAAGTGACGCGGGTGGCGCCGGCGTCTGGCACAAAGCGCATTTCGCCGCTGGAGGTGGTGCCAAAGTCGGGAAAGTAGAGGTCGTAGCCGATGCGCTGGTTTGTCTCCGCAGCGGTCAATGTCATCTTGCCGTTGCCCTGGCTTTCGCTGCGCCACTCCCATGCAGCGCCGACGCCAGCTTCTGCGCCGCTGTACTCGATGGTCATGGCCGGGTCGCGTTGATTCCACACCGACCACTGCTTCCACGCACGCGGATCGACCACCAGCGCATAGACCTTCTCGGTCGGGGCGCTG
>JAOTTZ010000010.1 GCA_029864165.1 Burkholderiaceae bacterium | reverse complement strand
CGTTTCAAGACCGGGCCCGCGCCTGGCGCTGACCGTCGGCGTTAGCGTGGCATCGCGGTTGGGAGCGATATTCCAGTAGTACGGCACGGCGACACGAAGACCGCTTTTGTTGTCAAGGTTCACACTCGGCGGCAACCATCCCGATTTGCGTTCATCCGTCAGCGGAAAACTCAGCGCCGGCGCCGCCAATATCGGCACACCGAGAAATCTCAGCACGGTGCCCTCTGCTACGCCCTCGTTGGCCGCAAAATCAAACCTCACTCGGTCCGTTGTCAGCAGCCAAGCGGGGTCGCCCGAGCCATCCGGCGGGCAACTCGTGTACGTGGCCGCCGTTGCGACAGCGCGATCTGCGGACAAAAAATCCACCCGCGCGGCCGAGCCACCAGCGTTGGTACGCGCAAAGAAATAGCTCGGGCGGAGGAAATACCCCTCAAAGCGCTCAACACTCAGTTGCAACTCCTGGCCACGGTAGATGTCGCCATTGCGCGACACGAGTACATTTCCACTCGCCCGCGCCTGGTCTAGCGCATAGTCGTAAGTCAAACGGTCCGCACTGATCCGCAGCTTGCCTTGCTGAAACTTCGCCATTCCTTCGGCTTGGGTTTCCAACTCGGGGCGGCCGGCCGTTCGAGGCGCACCACCGCCGTCTGGCTCGGCAGCAAAAGTAGGCGCGGCGCTCACAAACATCAACAGCAAGCCCGCAACCGCAGGCGGACAGCTCGCCGAGGATGACGCGGAACACGGCAGGGTGGGAAAACGCGGCGGGCGCACAGATGCAGGTCGTCGGCCAAGTGGCTGTCGATTTGTAGAATCGATTATCTACGAGCGCAACGGCTCCATCACCCACCTGGTTCGTCACAGTGCACAAGTATTTTGGCCACAGACCTTGCTCCCCTTGCCTGGCCTGATGCCGAGCGCCAACAGGCTTTCGAGGGTTGGCTGGCAACCCTGGGGTCATTTCAACTGGTGCCCAGCACCCTTCGTCTTGCCAGCGCCGACGCCAGCTTTCGACGTTACTTGCGCATCGAAGGCGCGCTGTCGAGCTATATCGTGATGGACGCGCCGCCGCCTCAGGAAGATGTGCGGCCGTTCGTCCATGTGGCGCGCCTCATTGCGCAAGCGGGGCTTCGTGCGCCTCGCGTGCTAGCCAGCGACACCACGCGAGGCTTTTTATTGCTGACTGATTTGGGTTCACAGCTTTACTTGACGGCATTGAAAGCCGCCGCCGCGCAGGGTTTGCCGGGCAAAGCCGATACGCTCATGCGCTCGGCCTTCAGCGCTTTGGTGCAGTGGCAGCAGCGAGTCGATGCGAGCAGCCTACCACCGTACGACGAGGCGTTGTTTCGCCGCGAGCTGGCGTTGTTTCCCGACTGGTGTGTCGCGCGCGAACATGGCGTTGTTTGGAGCAAATCCCAACAGCGTCAATGGCGCGGTGTTTGCGATTCCTTGGTGATCAACGCCTTGACGCAGCCCACGGTCGCGGTACACCGCGACTACATGCCACGCAATTTGATGTGCAGCGACCCTGGTCCTGGCATCCTGGATTTTCAGGACACCGCGCGGGGCCCTATCACTTACGACGCCGCGTCGCTGTTGCGCGACGCGTTTATTTCCTGGGAGGAGGATCAAGAACGCCGGTGGGCCACCGACTACTGGGAGCAGGCGCGCTGCGTTGGCTTGCCCTTGGATAACGATTTCGGTGCTTTTTGGCGGCAGCTGGAATGGACGGGCCTACAGCGGCACCTCAAGGTGTCGGGGATTTTTTGCCGCCTCAAGCATCGCGACGGCAAACCTGTGTATTGCACGGATCTTCCCCGCTTTTTTCGTTACGTTCGCCGCGTGGCCGAGCGCTACTCCGACTTTGCGGCTTTGCTTGACATGCTTGATCAACTCGAACGCGTTGCGCAAAAATCCAACTGAGCGACGACCTTTGGGGGCCCGTGACCCTTGCGCGCTGGCGTTGCTCAAGCACTTACTCAGCCGGCCCACTGGTCCGCTCGCTGCTGCGCCGCGGCGAAATCCAAAGTGCCGTTGTAGATCGCGCGCCCGCATATGACGCCTTCTATACCTTCGTGCTCCACGGCGCAAAGGTTTTCGATGTCGACAAGGTTGCTCAACCCTCCAGAAGCGATGACGGGAATTGACAGCGCCTGCGCCAACTTGACCGTTGCCTCAATGTTGATACCTGTAAGCATGCCGTCACGTTCAATGTCGGTGTAGACCACGCTTTCAACGCCGTAAGTTTCAAATTTTTTCGCCAAGTCCACGACCTCATGGCCGGTGAGCTTGCTCCAGCCATCGGTGGCGACTTTCCCGTCTTTCGCATCCAGCCCGACGATGATGTGTCCACCAAACGCCGTACACGCGTCGTGAAGAAAGCCAGGCTTTTTCACCGCGGCGGTACCGATGATGACAAAACTCAAGCCGTCGTCGAGATAGCGCTCGACAGTATCGAGGTCCCGGATACCCCCGCCTAACTGCACCGGAATCTCGTCGCCAACTTCAGCAAGAATGGCGCGAATCGCGCCCTCGTTGACCGGTTTACCCGCAACCGCCCCGTTCAAGTCGACCAGGTGTAACCTGCGGGCGCCGGCTTGCACCCAGCGGCGCGCCATTGCCGCCGGATCTTCACCGTACGTCGTGGCGTCGTTCATTTCACCTTGACGTAGGCGCACGCATTTACCGTCTTTCAGGTCTATCGCGGGAATCAACAGCATAGCCAGCGAATCAAGTCGAAAACTGAAAGCGGTCGAAAACGGCGTTACGGCTGCCAGCGCAGAAAATTACGATAAACAGACAAGCCGTGCTGGGCGCTTTTCTCGGGGTGGAACTGCGTAGCGAAAATGTTATCTCGTGCGACCGCGCTGGTAAAGCGCTTCCCATACTCTGACTCACCCACAGTGTGGCGCGGGTCTGACGGTTGAGCGTAGTAGCTGTGCACAAAGTAGAAATAAGCAGCGTCAGGCACGCCGGACCACAAGGGGTGGGCGCGCGCTTGGGAAACAAGGTTCCAGCCCATTTGAGGCACTTTGTAGCGGCTACCGTCGGGCTGCAACTGCCGACCAAGTTGGAAGCGGTTCACTTGACCCGGTATTAACGTGAGCCCCTCCGTCGGGCCCTCTTCACTGCGCTCAAACAGCATCTGCATACCGACACAAACCCCCAGCAGCGGTTTGGTTGCAGCCGCTTGCAGTACCGCTTCGTGCAGGCCCGACTCCCTCAACTCGCGCATACAGTCGGGCATGGCGCCCTGCCCAGGCAGGACGACGCGATCAGCATCCAAGACCACCTGCGACGATGAAGTGACGACCACGTCGAAGGCGCCGCCTTGCGCCACATGCATCACCGCCTGAGACACCGACCGCAAGTTGCCCATGCCGTAATCGATCACGGCGACGGTTTTGCCCATTCAAAGACTTCCTTTGGTTGAAGGAATGGTACCGCCTGCACGCGGGTCGATCTCCAGCGCCATCCGCAGAGCGCGCGCAAAAGCCTTGAACACGGTCTCACATTGATGATGCGCGTTCTCGCCCTTCAAATTGTCGATGTGAAGCGTGACGAAAGCGTGATTGGCAAAACCCTGGAAAAACTCAAACGCCAGTTGGCTGTCAAAGCCACCGATCATGCCGCTCTTGAATGGCACGTTCATGTGCAAACCGGGGCGGCCCGAGAAGTCAATCACCACCCGGCTCAACGCCTCGTCCAAGGGCACATAGGCCTGACCATAACGACGCAGGCCGACTTTTTCACCGACCGCTTTAGTGACGGCCTGGCCGAGGGTGATGCCCACGTCTTCCACGGTGTGGTGTCCGTCTATGTGCAGGTCGCCGAGCGCCTCAATGTCCAAGTCTACCAGGGCGTGGCGCGCAATTTGGTCGAGCATGTGGTCAAAAAAACCGATGCCGGTTGACAGCTTGGCCGATCCCGATCCGTCGAGATTGACATGTACACGGATTTGCGTTTCCTTGGTGTTGCGCACCACCTCTGCGATTCGATCGGTCATTCAGAGACTCGCTTTCAATGCCGCCATCATCAGGTCGTTCTCCTCGGGCGTACCCACCGTGATACGCAAGCAGTTGCTGAGCAGACGATGCACGCCAGACATGTGTTTCACCAGCACGCCGCGCGACTTCATGCCTTCGAAGGCGCTCTTCGAGTCAGGCACGCGCACGAGGACCATGTTAGCCTCGCTGGGAAAGGCGCGCACACTCGGCAGAGCCTTCAGCAGCGTTTGCAGGCGAGCGCGCTCGTCGCGTAACACCGCCGCTTGGCGGGTGAACTCGTCCACGTGGGCAAGGGCGAACAGCACCGCCTCCGCGTTGAGTGCGCTGATGTTGTAAGGCAGGCGCACCTTGTCGATTTCCGCAATCACTGCGCTCGCGCCAGCCAAGTAACCCAGCCTTACGCCGGCCAGCCCAAACTTGCTCATCGTTCGCATCACCAGCACGTGTGGCCGTTGCGCCATGCGTTGCATCCAGGTGCGGGAAGAAAAGGGCTGGTACGCCTCATCGAAAACAACCAAACCGTCGCCCTGGGCCCCGACCAAAGCAACAATTCGATCAATCACTTCCTCGGCGAACAGATTCGCGCTCGGGTTGTTCGGGTAAGCGAGGTAGGTCAGCGCTGGCCGATGTTGCTCGACGGCGCCGAGCATTGCCTCCTGGTCGAGGTCAAAATGCGCCGTCAAGGGCACGCCGACGAAGGCCAACCCTTGGAGCTGGGCCAAAGTTTCGTACATCACGAAACTGGGCACGGGCGTCAACACCGTCGCGCCAGGCGTACGGCAAGCCGTGCTCAGCATAGCGATGATTTCGTCCGAACCGTTACCCAAAAGCAGCGAACATCCTGCCGGAAGTCCGACATGGTCGGCCAGCGCCGACAAAACGTCTGCATGGCTCGTCGCCGGGTAGCGATTGACCGGCACGGCGCCGAGCCGAGCACCCAATTCGGACTGAAGCGCCTGGTTCAGGCGGAATGGGTTCTCCATCGCGTCGAGCTTGACCAAGCCCGCGGCGGGTTGGATCGCATAACCATGCATCGCCCGTACATCGGAGCGTATAGCAGGGATAGCCTGCGTCGCGTCGGTTGCAACCACACTCGCCATTGAACTCGCAGCCGGTTTCATCATGTCATCCGCATCTCGGCGGCCCGCGCATGCGCGGTCAAACCCTCGCCGCGGGCCAACTCGGCTGCGACCACGCCCAACGCACGCGCCCCCGCCTGACTCACTTCGATCAGGTTGCTGCGCTTTTGGAAGTCGTAAACGCCCAAGGGGGAAGAAAACCGCGCGGTGCCCGCGGTTGGCAAGACGTGGTTTGGTCCCGCGCAGTAATCACCCAAGGTTTCGCTGGTGTATATGCCCTGGAAAATCGCACCGGCGTGACGCAACAACGGCTCCCAAGGCCGCGGATCATGGCATGAAATGGCAAGGTGCTCGGGCGCGATGCGGTTGCTGATTTCGCAAGCCTCTTGCATCGAACGTGTGCGAATCAAAGCCCCGCGCCCTTCAAGCGCAGCGCGAATCACCGCCTGGCGCGGCATTTCCGGCAACAAACGGTCGATTTCTCTCAGCACCCGAGCGATGTAGTCTCCGTCCGGGCACAGCAGCAGGCTACGCGCCTGCTCATCGTGCTCCGCCTGGCTGAACAAGTCCATCGCCACCCACTCCGGTGGGGCGCTGCCGTCGGCCAGCACCAAAATCTCACTCGGCCCGGCGATCATATCGATACCGACCGCGCCAAACACCTGCTTTTTTGCGTTTGCGACGTAAGCGTTGCCGGGGCCGGTGATCTTGTCGACCTTGGGTACCGTTTCGGTGCCATAGGCCAACGCGGCGATAGCCTGCGCGCCACCGACAGTAAAGGCGCGCGTCACACCGGCGATATGTGCAGCGGCTAGCAACAAGTCATTGCGCTCACCGTGCGGGGTTGGTGCGGCCATTACGATCTCGCGCACACCCGCTACATGAGCAGGTATAGCGTTCATCAGCAGGCTGGAAGGGTAGCTGGCCTTGCCGCCCGGCACATAAAGGCCCACACGGTCCAGCGGCAAGACTTTCTGGCCCAGCACGGTATCGCTTTCATCACGAAAGCTCCAACTTTGTCCACTGGCCTGGAGTTGCCGCTGGTGAAAGCTGCGAATTCGCTCCGCCGCAAATAGCAGCGCGTCGCGTTGGGTAGCGGTGATGGCCTCGAACGCGGTGGCAAAGTCGCGCGGGGTCAGCTCCAGCGCGCACATAGCGTCGACGGCGAAATGGTCTAGTTGTCGGGTCAACTCGATCACCGCAGCGTCACCACGCTCACGAACGGCGGCAAGTATCTCGGTTACTTTTTGGGCAATTGTTGCGTCGGTTTGCTCGGCCTCGAAAAGCAAACGCTGAAACCGTGCTTCAAAGTCTGGCGCACCTGTGTCGAGCTGGCGGATACCGACGGGCATGGGGCTAGTTCTCGCTGTCGGCAACAGCGCGCTCCAGCGCCGCGATCAAAGCGCGCAAGGGCTCTCGTTTGACCTTCAACGCGGCCCGGTTAACAACCAGGCGCGAGGAAATTTGCATGATCTCTTCCACTTCGACCAAGTCATTCGCCTTGAGTGTGTTCCCGGTCGAAACCAGGTCAACAATGGCGTCGGCCAAGCCCGTCAATGGGGCCAGCTCCATCGAACCATAGAGCTTGATCAGGTCAACGTGTACACCTTTGTTGGCGAAATGGTCGCGCGCGCACTGCATGTATTTCGTCGCAACCCGAATACGTGAACCTTGCTTGACTGCAGTGGCGTAGTCGAAACCCGCGCGTACCGCAACGCTCAGGCGGCACACACCAACCCGCAAGTCTAGCGGCTGGTACAAACCTTGATCGCCATACTCGAGCAAGATATCGCGGCCGACCACGCCTAGGTCAGCGCCGCCATACTGGACGTAAGTCGGCACGTCGCTGGTGCGCACCAACACCACACGCACGCCCGGCTGTGTCGTTCCCAGCATCAACTTGCGCGATGATTCAGCGTCTTCGAGAACGCCGACCCCCGCTGCCTTCAACAGCGGCCGTGTCTCGTCAAGACTTCTTCCTTTGGACAGCGCCACCGTAATCACGTCGTCGCTCCGGTCCGAACACGGCAAATCATGCCTGCACCCGTTCGATATCCGCGCCTATTTCTTTCAGCTTGACTTCCATCCGTTCATAGCCACGGTCGAGGTGATAAATCCGGTCCACGGTCGTTTCGCCCTCGGCCACCAAACCGGCGATGATCAAGCTGGCGGAGGCACGCAAGTCGGTCGCCATGATGCTGGCGCCCGAGAGCCGTGCTACGCCTTGCACGACGGCGTGATGGCCGTCGACTTGTATATTGGCACCCAACCGTAACAATTCGTTGACGTGCATAAAGCGGTTCTCAAAGATGGTTTCCGTTACCGTCGCCACGCCACGAGCGACGCTGTTCAGCGCCGTAAACTGTGCTTGCATGTCGGTCGGGAACCCCGGATACTCGCCGGTGCGAAAACTCACCGCCTTCAACACGGCATCGGACCGCACCCTGATCCAAGCTGTTCCCGCGCTGGTTCCCGCGTCGATCTGAACACCCGCCTCGCGCAGCTTGTCTATCACCGCGTCCAGGTGCTCGGCTTGTGCGCCTTTGAGTACCACCTCGCCGCCCGCAACGGCAACGGCGCACAAGAAGGTACCCGCTTCGATTCGATCGGGAAGAATGCGGTGACCCTGCGGCCCACCGACACCGTGCAGTCGTGGCACGCCTTGAATGTATATGCGACTGGTGCCCTGTCCTTCGATCTTGGCGCCCATCTTTATCAGCATTGCAGCGAGATCGGCTACTTCGGGTTCTTGCGCGGCGTTTTCCAGCACCGTCTCGCCCTCGGCAAGCGTCGCGGCCATCATCAGGTTCTCGGTTCCCGTCACCGTCACCATGTCGGTGGTGACACGAGCCCCCTTCAAGCGCTGGGCCTTGGCCTTGATGTCGCCGCGATCAACCGTGATTCGGGCCCCCATGGCTTGCAAGCCCTTGATGTGCTGGTCTACGGGCCGGGATCCGATAGCGCAACCGCCCGGGAGCGACACGCAGGCCTCACCAAAACGAGCCAGCAACGGGCCCAGTACCAAGATCGCCGCGCGCATCGTCTTAACCAGGTCATACGGCGCCTTGCATGAAGTCACGTCACCCGCAGTGAGTCGAATCTTGTCGTTGTCGACTTCTGCTTTGACGCCCAAGTTGCGCAACAACTTGAGTGTTGTGCTGACGTCTTGCAGTTGCGGTACGTTCGAAAGCAGTACGGGGTCTGGCGTCAACAGCGTCGCGCAGAGCTCTGGTAGCGCCGCGTTCTTGGCGCCAGCGATGGTCACTTCGCCCGCTAATTGGCGACCACCGCGAATGAGGAGTTTGTCCATGAACTAGTAGTACACCGACACAGCGGCTTCGAAACTTGAAACCGCAACTTCGAACCAACGACGGCGCGTAACCTTTCGCTATAGCACCACACGGTACCGCTGTGGTTTGCGCTTTCACCTCGAGCCGAATCTATACTTCACGCCGGCTAAAGTTGGTGTCTTCATAGACGAAGCCTGTGTTTCATTGGCATTCTATCGCCACATACCGCGCAGGCATGACGGGGAACGGTCCAGCCGCCCGAGATCAGTCACGAGCAGTTAAGCTTCGGCTTGTTAATAACAGCGAATTCAGGCTCTCAACAGCTTAGAATTCAACGCCTTCCTGCTACTGTTTTCCACAACATGAACGCCGACCTTTGGCAACGCGGTTGCGATCAGCTTGCCGCGGAGCTACCTGAACAACAGTTCAATACATGGATCCGACCGCTGCCGACTGCGGACGTGACTGAGGGTGGCGATTCCACCACGGTGGTTTCAGTCTGTGTTCCCAACCGCTTCAAGCTCGACTGGCTACGTAACCAGTACGCGGGGCGGATCGAAGCGGTGTTAAGTGAGATCGCCGGTAAACCCGTCCGGCTGGACTTGATGTTGACCCAACGCGAGGCTTTGGCACCCGCGCCGCGCAAGACCCTCTCCGACCAAGAGACCGTCGACCCACCGTTTAAGCCTAGCGCTGTGCGCACCCCGCCTCCGGTGGCCAACACTACCCCAGCGTTGTTGCCCCATCGGCTTAACCCCGCGCTCACATTCGACACGTTGGTGCCAGGTCGAGCAAACCAAATGGCACGCACGGCTGCCTTGCACGTAGCCGGCGCCCCTGGCGCGATGTACAACCCGCTTTTTGTCTACGGTGGTGTCGGCTTAGGCAAGACACACCTCGTCCATGCTGTCGGTAACGCTTTGCTGGCCAATCAACCCGACGCCCGTGTGCTGTACCTGCATGCGGAGCAGTTCATCAGTGATGTGGTGAAAAACTATCAGCGTAAAACCTTCGACGGACTGAAAGAAAAGTACCATTCATTGGACCTACTCTTGATAGACGACGTGCAGTTTTTTGCCGGCAAAGAACGAACACAAGAAGAGTTTTTCAACGCTTTCGAGGCCCTGCTCGCCAAGCGTGGGCACATCATCATGACCAGCGACACTTACCCTAAGGGGTTGGTCAACATCGATGAGCGTCTCACCTCGCGCTTCGACGCCGGCCTCACCGTCGCTATCGAGCCACCTGAGCTTGAAATGCGTGTTGCCATTTTGATCCGCAAAGCCGAAGCCGAAAGGACGGTGATGCCAGAAGACGTGGCCTTTTTTATTGCTAAGAACGTGCGCGCAAACGTTCGCGAGCTAGAAGGCGCGCTGCGCAAAGTGCTCGCTTATTCGCGTTTCAGCCACAAGGACATTAATATTCAACTCGCCCGCAACGCGTTGAAAGACCTGCTGTCGATTCAAAACCGCCAGATTGGCGTGGAGAATATCCAAAAAACCGTGGCCGATTTCTACAAGATCAAAGTAGCGGACATGTACAGCAAGAAGCGCCCCGCCAGCATTGCCAGGCCGCGCCAGATCGGCATGTACTTGGCCAAGGAAATGACTCAAAAGAGCCTTCCGGAGATCGGCGAGCTATTTGGTGGACGCGACCACACCACTGTGCTTTACGCCGTGCGCAAAATCGCCGCTGAACGGCAAAAAAACACCGAGCTGAACCAGCAACTGCACGTTCTGGAACAAACCCTTAAAGGCTGACATCGCTTACACCTTCCGAATTTAACCCTGTAGACAACTCTCTGACAACTCGCCGCTTATCCACACTTAAAGTCCGCTTTGCAAAGTCATTGGCTGACCTTCCCCGGTTTCAAAGGGTCCAATCCACATGCTTGGGCTGAACGCAAGTACCTGATATTAAAAGAAAAAACCTTGTTTTCCACAGCAAACGGCCCCACCTACTACTACGACTATTCTTATCATTGACATGATCGTATTAAAAGCTCCGCAAGAAAAAGTATTGGATGCCTTGCAAGCTGTAGCTGGCATTGTCGAACGCCGACACACGCTGCCAATCTTGGCCAATGTTTTGATTCGCAAAAAAGGTTCGCAGGTCGAGTTCATCACCAGTGATCTAGAGATACAGGTACGCACGAAAGTTGAACTAGCCGGTGACGATGAAAGTTTTTCATGCACGGTAGGTGCGCGCAAGCTCATCGATATTTTGCGGTCGATGCCCTCAGAGCAAGTTGTCACGCTCTCGACAGCGCAAACCAAGGTTACGTTGAACGGCGGGAAAAGTCGCTTCACGCTACAAACTTTGCCCAGCGATGACTTTCCACTGGTACAGGAGGCGGGTGACTTCGGGCCGGCGTTCAGCGTGCCGCAAACGACGCTCAAGACACTCATTGATCAAGTGCATTTCGCGATGGCAGTGCACGACATTCGCTATTACTTGAACGGTATCTTGTTTGTCGCAGAGGGAAAACAACTTGTTTTAGTGGCCACAGACGGTCACCGGTTAGCGTTGGCGCAAGCTGTTCTCGATGTGGAAATACCAAAACAAGAAGTGATCTTGCCGCGAAAAACGGTACTCGAATTGCTCCGTCTGCTCCAAGATGGAACCAAAGGCGAGAGCGGTGCCGAACCGGCAACGATAGAGATGCGCTTTGCCGGCAACCAAGCGAAGTTTAGTTTTTCAGGTATGGAGTTTGTCAGCAAGCTGGTCGAAGGAAAGTTCCCAGACTACAACCGGGTCATACCGAAAGGCTACAAGAACGCTGTGATGTTAGGCCGCGCACCGCTGTTGGCGAGCCTACAGCGCGCGGCCATTCTGACGAGCGAAAAATTCAAAGGCGTGCGCGTGAACATAGAGCCCAATGTGCTGCGTATAGCGTCCAGCAACGCAGAACAAGAAGAAGCCACAGAAGAAATAGAAATAGACTACGCTGGCGAGGCGATAGAGATTGGTTTTAACGTGACGTACTTTATCGATGCGTTGTCAAACATGAACGTCGAAATGGTGAAGCTTGAGTTGCACGATACCAACTCGAGCGCACTGTTGACGGTACCGGAGTTGAACGGATTCAAGTACGTCGTCATGCCGATGCGCATTTGAGGCTGCGGGTCGCCGTAACTAGACTAGAAAAGGCCTGTTGATGAATCGCGCAAATGCATCGGACGCCGTGGACCAAACTTCGGCGTATGGCGAAGGGGCGATCCAGATCTTGGAAGGGCTGGAGGCTGTTCGCAAGCGGCCCGGCATGTATATCGGCGACACGTCGGACGGAACGGGCCTGCACCATCTTGTGTTCGAGGTGGTAGACAACTCTATAGACGAAGCGTTGGCGGGCCATTGCGACGACATCGAGGTGACGATACACACCGACAACTCGATCAGCGTCACCGACAACGGTCGAGGCATTCCGACGGGCGTCAAAATGGACGATAAGCACAAGCCCAAACGCAGCGCAGCAGAAATTGCGCTCACCGAACTGCACGCCGGTGGCAAGTTCAATCAGAACAGCTACAAGGTGTCTGGAGGGCTGCACGGCGTCGGGGTAAGTTGCGTTAACGCGCTCAGTAAGTGGCTGCGCTTGACGGTTCGCCGTGACCACGCGGTACACCTGCTCGAGTTTCGGCACGGGATCGTGCAAGATCGCGTTGTCGAGCAGCGTGAGGGACTTGCTGTATCGCCGATGCGGGTCAGCGGGGAAACAGACAAACGCGGCACCGAAGTGCACTTCTTGCCCGACGAAACGATTTTCAGCAACATTGATTTTCACTACGAAGTGATCGCCAAACGCTTGCGAGAGTTGAGTTTCCTGAACAATGGCGTCGGTATTCGGCTAATCGATGAACGCAACGCTAAGGAAGACAATTTTTCGTTTATAGGCGGGGTCAAAGGTTTTGTCGAGTACATCAACAAAGGCAAGAGCGTCTTGCACTCGAATATCTTCAATGCCACAGGCGTTAAGCTCAGCGATTTCGGCACCAGCATCGGCGTTGAGGTCGCCATGCAGTGGAACGACGGCTACAACGAGAACGTACTTTGTTTTACCAACACCATTCCACAACGTGATGGGGGTACCCACCTGACCGGGTTGCGCGCGGCGATGACGCGTGTGATCAACAAGTACATCGACGACAACGAGTTGGCCAAGAAAGCCAAAGTCGAAGTCACCGGTGACGATATGCGTGAAGGCTTGACCTGCGTGATCAGTGTGAAGGTTCCTGAGCCCAAGTTCAGCAGTCAAACCAAGGACAAACTCGTCAGCAGCGAGGTCCGTGGCCCAGTCGAAGACATCGTAAGCAAGTTGCTTAACGACTACCTGCTAGAAAACCCGATCGACGCCAAGATCATCTGCGGCAAGATCGTCGATGCGGCGCGAGCACGCGAGGCCGCGCGCAAAGCGCGTGAGATGACGCGCCGCAAAGGCGTGCTGGATGGGCTGGGTTTGCCTGGCAAGCTGGCAGATTGCCAAGAAAAAGACCCGGCGCTGTGCGAGATTTACATCGTCGAGGGTGATTCCGCGGGAGGCTCGGCCAAACAGGGGCGAGACCGCAAATTCCAAGCCATCCTGCCTTTGCGCGGCAAGATTCTCAATGTCGAGCGCGCACGGTTCGAAAAGCTGCTGACCAGCAATGAAATCTTGACGTTGATCACCGCCCTGGGTACCAGTATCGGCAAGGACGAGTTCAACCCTGAGAAGCTGCGGTACCACCGCATCATTCTCATGACCGACGCCGACGTGGACGGCGCGCACATCCGCACGCTGCTGCTGACATTTTTTTACCGACAGATGCCCGAGTTGGTCGAGCGTGGACACATCTACATTGCCCAGCCGCCGCTTTACAAGGTCAAGTTCGGCAAGGAAGAGCAATACCTGAAGGACGGCCACGAACTAGACGCTTTTTTGCTGCGCGTTGCCTTGAAGGACGCCGCGCTGGAAACCGGCATAGCAGGTACTGCTGTGCTGAAGGGGCAAGCGCTGGAGGCCTTGGCACAGCAGTACGTACTGGCCAACAACGTCGTAGATCGTTTGTCGAATTGGATGGATGTTGAAGCTTTGCGAGCCATGGCCAACGGCCTGTCACTCAATTTCGATACCGCAGCCACGGCCGAGGCTTCGGCTGCAGAACTAAAGGCTGTGCTGCATGAAGCTGAAATCAACGTCGATTTTGACGCCCGCACCGACAAACCCATCTTGCGAATCAGCCGTGTGCAACACGGCAACGTGAAGAGCAGCGTCGTCACGTCGGATTTCTTGCACGGCGCGGACTACGAAATCCTGAGCAACGCGGGCCTCACGTTTCGAGGGTTGGTCGGGGCCGAAGCGGTGGTCAGGCGAGGTGAGGGCGAACGGCAGAAACAGGCCGTGGTCAGCGACTTCCGGCAGGCGATGGATTGGCTGTTACAGCAGGCACAGGATGCCGTTGCCCGTCAGCGCTACAAGGGGCTGGGCGAGATGAACCCTTCGCAGTTGTGGGAAACGACGATGGACCCCGCCGTGCGCCGCTTGCTGCGCGTGCAGATCGACGACGCCATCGAAGCCGATCGGGTCTTCACCATGCTAATGGGCGACGAAGTCGAGCCACGGCGCAACTTCATAGAAGCGAACGCGTTGAGAGCGGCGAATATTGACGTTTGATATTCGTCAACACAAACAGCTTCGGTCGAGCGAGGGGTCAGTCGTTGGCGGCCACGCATTCGCGCCTTTGATGCTGGGCTAAATGCAGCATTTGCTCAACCTTCTGTCGGCGATCGCCTTGTTAATCTGGGGTGCGCATATTGTTCGCGCCGGCATTCTGCGCGTTTTCGGTGAGAACCTGCGCGCCGTGCTGGCTCGCAGCGTTCGTAATCGCTATGTTGCGGTCGGGGCAGGGGTGGCCGTCACCGGGTTGGTGCAGTCAAGCACGGCCACTTGCTTGGTCGTGTCGTCCTTTGTCGGCCAAGGTTTGATTGCCACGGCGCCGGCGTTGGCGGTAATGCTGGGCGCTGACGTGGGTACCTCGCTGATGGTGGTGGTGTATTCCTTCGACCTTTCGTGGCTGTCGCCGGTACTGATACTTGGCGGCGTGGTGCTCTTTGTCTCGCGTGAGAGCACGACCGCCGGCCGGCTGGGGCGTGTGGCCATAGGTTTGGGCCTGATCACGCTAGCGCTGCAGCTGATCGATTCCGCAACGCGGCCGCTGACTGGCTCGCCCGCCGTGCAAGCCTTGATAGCGATGCTGCCCAACGAACCGCTGCTCGATATAACAGCAGGCTTATTGCTGACGTTGCTGTCTTACTCAGGCCTGGCGACCGTGCTGTTGATTGCGTCACTCGCAGGGTCGCACATGTTGCCGGTACCGCTCGCATTGGGCCTGGTGTTGGGGGCCAACTTGGGCAGCGGCGTCCTGGGTTGCCTTTCCACGGCCCGCGCGTCGGCGCTGGCACGCCGTGTGCCGTTGGGTAATTTGTTGTTCAAGCTGCTCGCTTGCTTGGCCATGGTCCCGGCGTTGCCCTACGTGAAGGAATGGCTGGCCAGGCCGGGTTTGACCGAGCAGGCGCAGGTGGTCGCCTTTCACCTGTTGTTCAACCTTGGGCTGGCCGCGCTGTTCCTCGGCCTGACCCCGCTGATGGCTCGGCTGGTTGACAAGTGGTTGGCCGTGCCCGATGCGCCTAACACCGGGCGGCCCAACCACCTTGACCCAGTTGCGCTGGCCACGCCCTCGCTGGCCATTTCCTGCGCGGCACGCGAGGCCTTGCATCAGGCGGATGTGGTCGAAACCATGCTGCGGGGCATGCTGTCAGTGATCCGTTACAACGATCGGGCGCTGTCCGAGCGCTTGCGCAAGATGGACGATACGGTGGACGATTTGTACTCGTCGATCAAGTTCTATTTGATGCAGATTTCGCGCGCAGCGCTTTCAGAAAGCGAAAGTCGGCGCTGGGCTGAAGTCGTTTCTTTCACGATCAATATGGAACAGATCGGCGACATCATCGAACGCGTATTGCAAGACGTTGAGGACAAAAACATACACCGCAACCGCAGCTTCTCCGACGCCGGCATGGCCGAGGTGAGTCACATGCACGAGCGGCTTTTGGCCAATTTGCGGCTGGCGATGAGCGT
>JAOTTZ010000009.1 GCA_029864165.1 Burkholderiaceae bacterium | reverse complement strand
GTCGCTTGGTGCGACAAGCTGACCAAACCCGGTCGGTGCCCAAGCCGTGCGGGGCGTTGTGCGGGGCGTTGTTATTTGTGCGGAAACAAAACCCCTCTTGAATTAAGCGATACTGACCCTGGGAGTTTGCCTGTACCTATTGAGGAGATGGCCACACGTTCACAGCTTAGTAGATGTGGGTTGCCTGCAGCGCATAAGTTCAGCGAGCACACACCTTTGTGTGGCAAATGCACCACGGCATCGTGTAGGCCCGCAATCGCAGGAGTAGCCTATCCTTGTAACGAAAGGGCGTTGTTAGCACGCGAGTAGTCAGTAGGCGGGCTGCCGAGCCGAGCGTATGTAATCGAATCCAACCGTTCCTCGACAGCTTCGCGATTCGAAAGGTTCGAGAAAGGTCTTTAGCG
The DNA here is from genome assembly GCA_029864165.1 of Burkholderiaceae bacterium. Classification (GTDB taxonomy): domain Bacteria; phylum Pseudomonadota; class Gammaproteobacteria; order Burkholderiales; family Burkholderiaceae_C; genus CAIKUF01. The sequence continues at coordinate 15,113 of JAOTTZ010000009.1, read as the reverse complement.
CCGGCAACTGAGAAGCATCAAAATACCCTTCAGCAAGGCAGGGATGGTGATTTCGCGTAACAAATCGATCACTCGCATACTCGGGGCAGCATAGCCATCGTGCCGTCGGCTGCAATGAAGCACGCGCAAAGTGGCGATTTTGATTACATAGTGTTTTTTCTCAAGCGCCGACGGCGACAACGGGTCTTTTCTTCTTCACCAAATCCGCTATTGGCGCTTGCACCTTTGTCGCCAATCATCCCAAGTCTTTTTTACAGAGGCGGCCAGACTCAACATTCCCGGCAAAGCTGGCAGATCGGCCGATCTGCCAGCGGGAACGGCGTTGGTTGCGTGTAATAGGCCACCCAGGAATTTCCAGTTGGAGGGTTTATATGCCCAGGTTAGCGATTCGCTCCCTCGCTTGTGTCGTTGCACTTTTTGCCGCGGTGTCAACCGCTGCAGCAGCACGGCAAGATTTCTTACCGCAGGCAGACACCGACGACCTTGAGAGGCTGCTCAACCAACCGGTTTATGCTGCATCCAAGTACTCTGAGGACGCTGCGCGCGCACCGGCAGCGGTCACCGTGTTGACAGCCGGTGATATCAGGGCCTACGGTTGGCGCACACTGGCTGAAGTGCTCAACGCGGTGCGCGGTGTCTATTTGCGCTACGACCGCACGTACAACTACGTCGGCGTGCGCGGCTTCAGCCGACCGGGCGACTACTCTTCACGCTTGTTGATGCTGATCGACGGGTATCGAGTCAACGACAACATTTACTCCCAGGCGGCGGCTGGACGCGAGTTTCCGCTTGACGTACGCCTCATCGAACGTGTCGAGTTCATCCCGGGCCCCGGTTCGTCGCTGTATGGTTCGAATGCCGTCTTGGGCGTGGTCAACATCGTGACCAAATCAGCCGCCGCCTTGCACGGGGGCCTGGTAACGGTTGAACTGGGCTCGGAATCGAGTCGTCTGTTGAGCGTGACCCACGGCGGCCAGTATGGCGACGCCAGTGTGGTGCTTTCGGCCAAGGCAGAAAAGCGCCCTGGGCGGGATTTGTTTTTCCCAGAATACGCCGGTGAAAGCCCGAATTTTGGGCGGACACCAGGCCAAGCCAACGACGAATCCGACCGTAAGCTCTACGCTAAATGGACCCGTGGCGAGCTCACCGCCACTGCAATGCTGTCCGAACGGCGCAAACACACGCCAACCAACGCCTTTGGTGCGCTGCTGGGGGGGCGTTTTATCAACACCGACCGCTACAGCATCGCCGACCTGCAATGGCAACACGAGCTCGATGCCGACCAGCAGCTCTATGTGCGCGCCAATGTGGCGCAGTTTCAATACACCAACAATCAGGAAAATTCCGATCCCCTGGGTAGCACGTTGCTGGTAGACCAGCGCGGCCGTTGGCTTGGCGTTGAAGCGCGTTGGCACCACAGTGGATTGCCGCGGCAGCGACTGGTGCTGGGCGTCGAGGCACAGCGCAATTTTCTGCAGCGCCAACGTGCTTCCCTGGTAGGTGTAGGGGCACAGCCGCTGGCCGACATCAACGGGACTTCGCATCGATTTGGTGTGTTCGTCAACGACGAGGTCACACTTTGGCCCCGGTTGCGCGCGGTGCTCGGCGCCCGCGTCGACCGCCAGCTCAGCGGCGCGGACACCGTATCACCACGCCTGGGCCTGCTTTGGGATGCCTCGCCCGGCTTGGTCGTCAAGCTGCTCGACGGGCGCGCATTCCGCGAGCCCAACGCGGCCGAATCCGAGTACTTCGACGACCTCTTCGCGGCCAATTCATCGTTGCGCAGCGAGAAGCTGCGCGCTACCGAGCTGGCGTTGGACTGGCGCGCACTGCCCAGTTTGCGGCTGGCCGCCTCGCTGTATCGCTACCGGGTGTCTGAGCAAATCGATCAGGGCGTCGACCCAAATACCGGGCTGTTGACTTACCACAACGTAGGCGCCTCGCGTGCTCGTGGTGTGGAGGTCGAAGGCGACTACGTCGCCCCTTCGAATTGGCGAGTTCGTGGTAGCTGGGCGAGTCAGGACGCTAGTGACAAAGCCAGCGGTGAGCGACTCACCAACTCGCCGAACTCGCTGTCTAAACTCAATATCAGTCTGCCGTGGCCTTCGCTCCCAGTCCTTGTTGGGATAGAGTGGCAACGCATAGGTCAGCGCCTGACGGTGTCGCGGCAAGCTCTGCCCTCGCACACGGTGACCAACCTGACGTTGCGGGTGAATCCGCCGGTTTCCAATTGGTCTCTTTCCGGCACCGTCTATAACGTGTTCGACAAGGCGTTTGCCGACTCGGCCGGGCCAGAGCACGATAAGCCGGTCGCGCTAGACAAGTTGGCCCGGGATGGGCGGCAGTGGCGCATACAGCTCGTGCTTAGGTTCTAAGGCGCATACGAAGAAGCTCCGGCATGAGACCGTTCAGTCGCTTCGTTACCCTCTGCGCGTTATGGGCGGTAGCGGCCGTGTGCGCGCAACCGCTGAACGAGGCGCGGGTAAAAGCTAAACTCGCCTACAACATGGCGCGCTTTACCCAATGGCCTGGTGAAGCCTTCCCAACACCAACCGCCCCGTTGTTGCTTTGCTTGCTGCAACGTAGCGAAACGCTGGCGGCCGCCTTCACCGAACTGGAAGGGCTGACAGTGGGCGGTCACCCAGTCAAAGTGGAATTCCATCCGTCGAAGGAACTCAAAGAGTGCCACGTCGTATTCATGCACGAGTCGGTCAGCAACGCCAGGGTGACGTCGGCGTTGGCCGACTTGGCTGGCTCGCCAGTGCTGACGATTGGCGATGCGGAGCGCTTTGCTGACCGCGGCGGAATGGTAGAACTGGTCATCGTCAACGACGCGATCCGCTTTGACGTCAACCTTAAAGAGCTGCGAAGCGCACAATTGGCTTTGAGCAGTCAGGTGCTCAAGCTCGCACGCCAGGTGAGAGGTTGACCCCCGACTGCCACCACCGCGCCGTCACACCATGAAGACATACCAGTCCCTGCCACTGCGTCAGCGTCTGTCGCTGCTGATCGCGTTCTGCGCCGGTCTTACAGCGTTGTTTTGCATCTTGGCCGTTGTGGGCACCGGGCTTTGGCTGCAAACAGACCGCGCCCGGGTGGAAACTGCCGAAGTGGCGCTCACGCTAGCCTACGCCTTGCAGGCCCCAGTAGCGTTCGACGATCGCCAGGGCATGGCCGACGCGCTGGCACTGCTGCGCGCCCGGCCACAAGTCAGCGGCGCCTGGGTGTATGGCCCCCAGAGGAACCTGCTGGCATCCTACGGCCAGGGCCCGCAAGTGCCGCCCGGTACTACTAATGTCGGCGGCTTGGCGCTAGGCGCGTTACAAACCACCGCGCCGATCATTGCCGATGGGCAGGAGCTTGGGCAAGTTGTCGTCGTCAACCAGCTGTCCCATCTGTGGCAGGCCTTGGGCTTTGCCATGCTCGCCATCGTGCTAGGTAGCGCGGCAGGTTTCGCAATATCGGTGCTGTTGGTGCAACGCATCGCCAGAGCCATCACCCAGCCTATCGATACGTTGGCTGACGCGTCGAGCGAGATCGCCAGAACCCACGACTACGGCCAACGTCTATCGCCAGGCGGCAGCGACGAGATTGGAACGGCGATCAATGCGTTCAATGAAATGCTGGATGAAATCCGAGCGCGGGGGTCAGCCTTGGAAGACGCTAACCGCGATCTTGAACGACGCGTGGTCGAACGTACCCTGGCGCTTCAGAAAGAGAAGGAGCGCGCCGAAGCCGCATCTACTGCCAAGACACGCTTTCTCGCCAACATGAGCCACGAGTTGCGCACACCACTCAACGCTGTGATCGGCGCCGCCCAATTGCTCGAGTACGGTGGCGACAACGCCGAGCGGCAGGAACATCTGGTCGCAGCTATACGCGACAGTGGCACCAGGTTGCTGGGCCTGATAGAAAATATTCTCGACCTGACGCGCATCGAATCGGGCGCTTTGGATTTGTCGCCAGAGGACTTCAACGTCGTTGACTGTATCGAGGCTGCCGTGGGCACGGTTTCAGTATCGGCACGTGCTAAGGGACTACAAGTCGCCTGCATCATCGCCCCTGAGGTGCCCACTTGGCGTTATGGAGATCCCCTGCGGTTGCGGCAGGTCTTGCTCAACGTGTTGGGCAACGCGGTCAAGTTCACGTCGCAAGGTGAGGTGGTGCTGCGTGCAGACACGGGGCCCACGCGCAACGACCTGTTCTTCAGCGTCAGTGACACCGGCCTTGGTATTGGCCAAGCCTCGTTGCAATTGGTGTTCGAGCCGTTTCGCCAAGCCGACGACAGCACGAATCGTCGTTTCGGTGGTAGCGGGCTGGGCTTGGCCATCTCTCGCCAACTGGTCGCAGCCATGAACGGGACTCTCACAGTGCAAAGTGCACTTGGCAAGGGCTCTTGCTTCGAAATCCATTTGGCGCTACCACCCGCACGGGTTGCGGTAGCAGATGCGCCGCCACTTCAGCTCCAGGTGGCCTACTTCGAGCCGCACGAAGCCAGTGCACAGGGCATGGCCGCCCTGTTGAACCGGATGGGTTGCATTGCTGCGCGCTGTCGGACACCACAGGAGTTGCGCGATTGGACGGCTCGGCACCAGGAAGACCGCGCGCGGGCATGGTTGCTTGTGGCCATGGATACAAGCGACGCCTGGATGCTTGTAGAACCAACGCTGGCCTGGTTTGATCGTCGGCGCGTGGTAGGTTTAGTAACGAACGAACTGCAAGTAGCCAACCGCTCGCGCGACCACTCCCCCGTCGCACATACGATAGTCAAGCCGGTTCTGCGCTCAGCACTGGTCAGCCTACTGGGCTCAGCGGCACGGGCGGCGACCCCTGCTACCGTCCAGCCTGGCGGCCGTCTCGACCCATCTTCCCAACCCGAGTCGTCTAAACGTAAACATATCCTGGTCGTAGAAGATGACCCAGTCAACCAAATGATTGTGTGCAGCATGTTGCACAAAGCGGGCTACCTTACCGGAACGGCCGATGACGGCACTCAGGCGCTTGAGTTGCTGCGCAAACAAGCCTTCGATTTGGTTCTCATGGACTGGCAGATGCCCGACATGGATGGGCTGGAAGTGACGCGCCGTCTGCGCGCCGGCGATGCGGGCCGTTTTGGCAAGGCGGTACCTATCGTCGCCTTGACGGCGAATGCCTTTTCCGAGGACCGCGTGGCCTGCCTTGCTGCCGGCATGAACGATTTCTTGACCAAGCCGGTATTGGCAGCCCGACTCGAACTTGTTGTCTCGCGGTGGGTGGCCAAGGCGAGCCGGGAGGACTATGCCCGTCACCCCAGCGCTTTCATACCATTGCAGTAGGTATGCAGCCCTACCTTCCCGCTGTCGCCACGCTGCTGGCCTACTTGGTCGGATCGCTGCCGTTTGCCGTCATCGTCAGCCGGTTGATGGGCCTCGCCGACCCGCGCCAGTACGGCTCGCACAACCCTGGGGCCACCAACGTGCTGCGCTCGGGCAATAAGCTCGCGGCGACTTTGACGCTGCTGCTCGACGCGCTCAAGGGGTATGTACCGGTGCTGTTGGTCAGCGCCTATGGGCATCGATACGACCTGCGTGAGGGCACCGTGGCGCTGGTAGGTTTGGCGGCTTTCGTGGGCCACCTGTGGCCGTTGTTCATCAAATTTCGCGGCGGCAAGGGCGTGGCGACCGCAGGCGGCGCGCTGTTTGCGTTCAACCCCTGGCTGGGGGCGGCTACGCTGATAACCTGGGCCATCATCGCGTTCTTGTTCCGCTATGCGTCGCTTGCTTCTATCGTGGCCGCGGTGTTTGCCCCGTTTTTTCAGGTGCTGATCTGGGGCGCAGGGGTACCAGCGCTGGTTGTCGGTATCATCAGCTTGCTGCTGCTGTGGCGGCACAGCAGCAATGTCAACCGGCTGTTGGCGGGCACCGAAAGCAAATTGGGGTGCAAAGGGGTAACGGTCGCCTCAAAGCATGCGCAGACTCAGCAAGGTACCCACGGGCATCAGCGGGCGCGGGGGGCAACGCACCGGCAAGCCCGCGGTAAATCATGACCGACGGTGTGCGTCGATTTCATGTCGGTCACCGGATGTCGGAGATGGCCATCCATCGCGGCACGGTGCATCTTGCCGGGCAGGTTGCGGGCGACGCCACCCAAGACGTCAAAAGCCAGACCATCCAGGTCTTGGCCGCTGTGGATCGCTTGTTGCACGAGGCGGGTACCAACAAGACGCGCGTCGTGACGGCGCAGATTTTTCTCGCCGACCTGACCGACTTCGCCAGCATGAACGAGGTCAGGGACACCTGGGTGACGCCCGGTGAAGCGCCGCCGCGGGCGACCGTGCAAGCGCGACGCGTCCGGCCGGAGTGGAAGATCGACATCGTGGTCACCGCGGCGCTGTGAATCAACCGTTGCGCACGGGCTTGAGTCTGCTGCTGCTGGTGCTGGCAGTCAGCGCGGCAAGCCAACTTTGGCGCGGGTGGCGAGACGATCGTCTCGGCGCGCAGGTCGCCGCAAATGCCAAGCCCGGTGACATAGAAATGATCTCGTCAGTCACCTGCGTTTACTGTACAAAAGCGCGTGCTTGGTTCACCGCGCACCAGGTGTCGTACAGCGAATGCATGATAGAGCACGACGCCACGTGCGCGAAGAAGTTTCAAGCGCTTGCCTCTCGCGCCACACCGACGTTGCTGGTGCGCGGCCAGGTACAGATAGGCTTTGATGCCCAGCGCGTTGCGCAAGCGTTGACCCAGCGCTGACTGCACGCCATGGCTAGTGTCGCCGGCCCGTGGGGCGTACCAAAACCGTGGGGAAGCTGACCGGCAGCGCCAGCGGAAAATCGCGGCTGTAGTGCAGACCACGGCTTTCACGGCGCGTCAAGGCTGAACGCACAATCAATTCGGCGCAGTCCACCAAGTTGCGCAGCTCCAGAAGATCGCGGGTGACGCGAAAGTTGGCGTAGTAATCGTCGATCTCGCTGCGCAGCAAATCGATTCGGCGCAGCGCGCGCTCCAGCCGTTTGGTGGTGCGCACTATCCCCACGTAGTTCCACATCAACAGGCGCAGCTCATCCCAGTTGTGAGCGATGACAACCTGCTCGTCAGCATTCTCGACCCGGCTTTCGTCCCACGGGGGCAACGGTGTAGGCGCATCCGCAGCGCGCTCCAAGATATCGCTCGCGCAGACGCGACCGAGCACGACACATTCAAGCAAAGAATTACTGGCCAACCGGTTGGCCCCGTGCAACCCGGTGTAGCCGGTTTCTCCCACCGCGTACAAGCCCGGCAGGTCGCTGCGCCCCGACAGGTCGGTTACCACGCCGCCGCACGTGTAATGCGCCGCCGGTACCACGGGTATGGGCTGTTTCGTGATGTCTATGCCCAACTTGAGGCAACGCGCATAAATGGTCGGGAAGCGCTCCTTCAACAAATCGGCGCCCAAATGCGTGGCGTCAAGCCACACGTGGTCCAGGCCGTACTTTTTCATCACAAAGTCGATGGCACGAGCGACGATGTCTCGCGGCGCCAGCTCCAGCCGGTCGTCGTGATCAGCCATGAAGCGCGTTCCATCCGGGAGCTTGAGCTGCCCGCCCTCGCCGCGCAGCGCTTCGGTGATCAAAAAGCTGCGTTCTTGCGGGTGATACAAGCAGGTCGGGTGGAACTGAATAAACTCCATGTTGCCCGCTCTGCAACCGACACGCCAGGCCATGGCAATGCCGTCACCGGTGGCTGTGTCCGGGTTGCTGGTGTAGCGGTAGACCTTGCCAACGCCGCCGGTGGCCAGCACCACAGCCTTGGCGGGCAGCGTTTCTACACGCTGGCGGGCGATGTCCAGGGCATACGCACCGTAGCAACGCAGCGGCTCGTCGCGCCGCACGTGGCGCGACGTGATCACGTCCACGGCCATCCAACGCTCCAGCAGGCGAACGTTGTCGTGGCGGCGCACGGCGTCGAGCAAGGTGTTGTGGATGGCCCGGCCTGTCGCGTCGGCCGCGTGCGCAATGCGGCGCACTGCGTGCCCCCCTTCGCGCGTTAGGTGCAAGCCCAGCGGGCCGGCCGGGTCCGCCGAAAAAGGAACGCCTTGCTCGACCAGCCACTCAATGGCCTGCGCACTGTGCTCGGCGACGAAGCGGGCGGTGTTGTCGTTGACCAGACCGGCGCCGGCGTCCAGCGTATCGTCGATATATGACTCGATACTGTCGTCGTCGCCCAGCACGCCCGCGATGCCACCCTGCGCCCAGGCAGTAGCACCATCCTCCAAGCCACGCTTGGCCAGCACCACCACCGGATACCGCTCTGCCAAATGCAGCGCTACCGTTAAACCCGCCAACCCAGCGCCGATAATCACCACGGGTTGGGGCACTTGACTATCGAAAGCTGCCACGATGATTCGCAGGGGGCGACCAAGAATTTCTTTGACGCTAACGATTCTATCGGCGCCAAGCTATCGCAAGGCAGCGACCGTGGCCGCGCCAGAGTCAGCGCGGCTACAACAGCGACTAATATTGCGGCCCATCACTCAGTATCGCCGCTTACACTGTAGATGAGACTTTGGTTCAGATCGCACAAAGACCGCGCACCATGACCAGTAACAAGGGCGGGGATACCCGCAGCACCGTTTCGAATCCAAATGTCCGGGCCAAGGAATCGCAGGATACTTGGGAACCTACCCGCGCCTTGACGCAACTGGCCACGCAGTTCCTTGCCAACAAGGATGACTACCTAGCGCCCGCGCAGCAAGACATTGGCCGCGCGGTGGGCGACGGTGTACGTGAACTGTTCGTCTCCTGCGACCCCGCGCTGGCCATGATGCAACAGTTCGACCACTTGCGTCCGGAGTTCATCGCCGTTCACGACATTGGCACACAGTTGTCCCGTAAACTGCTGAGCGTTCTCGCAGCAGCCTGTAGCCGCACGACGCAAAAGTTGGTGATACGGCGGCAAGGGTTTGGCACTACTTTGGCCACGCTCGAGTTCATTGAGTTGCCCGGCGGAGACGGTGGTGCGGTACGGCTATACACCACGCAGACAGACGCCGATACGGCCTCAAGACGTGCGCTTGCGCGTGTGCTGCTGAGCCGCAGCCGGCTGGCTGTGGTGATGGTCGGCGATTTGCCTGGCCATGTTCTGACGTCCGAAGTATCGTCCTTGCGCGACGACATCGTCACCGGCCCATGGCCGAACAAAGACCTGCTGCTGCTGCCGTTGGTGTCCGCAGCTGCTGTGGCCAAGCAAGGCGGCGAACTTGCGCGTGGGACGCGCGTGTCCGTGCGCACAACCCCGCAGATAACGAGCCCAGCCGACGCATGGAACTTTCTCAGCGGCTCGTGGCACCGCTTGCGCGAACGCTTGGCCAGTGAAGGCACCAGCATTCCGGGAATGAACACATCGCAACAGGCCCCTGCCCCCAAGAGCGCGCAGGCACCCAGCACACGAGGGGCGGCGCCACTGGGCGCAACAACCGCTTCCGCACCCGTGCCGCCGCCCGAAGACTCCCTGCCTATGATCGACGTACCCGATATCGCGCCGGCAAGAATCGCGCCAGCAAAAACCGGCGCCGAAGACCGCGTGCGCGGTGTGACCCCCAGCTCGAATCTGGAGCGCTATGTTCGGCAAATCAGCGAAATCAAGGGCGTCGTGAGTTGCTGCGTGTTTGACCTTGCCAAGGTACGCAGCGAGGCTTCAGCGGGCGAACACCCCAACGCCGACAGCTTGACCCGCAGCGGCGCGGCACTGATGTCGTCCATCGGCAGCGTGGGCCGCAGCCTCGGCTTTGGCCAAACACCCCCCGGCGCAGCGATCACTCTGGGCGCGCACTACCTGGTGCTGCGACCACTGACCAAGCGGCCAGGCTTGGTGCTTCATGCCGTGTTGGACAAGAGTCACGCCGACCTGACGCTGGCAAGATTACAGATCGAACGACTGGATGCAGTCTTCGATGAAGATAAAACCTGAGATCGGTTCTTAGAACCGTGAATACGACGGCCCTGCGCCGTCTTATTCACGGATAGGTTCTTAATGAACTACGCGCTCAAAAGAAAACTCGCCATCCGCAACGTCTACCGGGATTACATCCTTGGGCCCAAAACGACCCTGCAGTATCAGCTTGGCCACTGGGTTTTCAATGCGCTGCTGAATCGCTCGCTTCAGGGGGCGAGCACCGAACGCCACATCGAAACCCACCTTCGCCAACTCGCGCACCGCTTGGGTTGATACGTCGAGTTTTATCTCCATCTTGTCCAGTCGCGCTTCCAAGACCTTGAGTTGAATCTTCGCGATGGCTTCGATGTGCGTCGCATCCAGCGAGTGAAACACCACCACTTCATCAATGCGATTCAGAAATTCCGGGCGAAAGTGTTGCTTGACTTCGATCCAAACCGCCTCGCGGATCAGTTCGTTATCCTGACCGGCCATTTGCATGATCTGGTGCGAGCCCAAGTTGCTGGTCATGACAATCACCGTGTTTTTGAAATCCACAGTTCGGCCCTGTCCGTCCGTCAGTCGGCCGTCATCGAGGACTTGCAGCAGCACGTTGAACACGTCCGGGTGAGCTTTTTCAATCTCATCCAGCAGTAGCACGCTGTACGGTTTGCGGCGCACCGCTTCGGTCAGGGCGCCGCCTTCTTCATAGCCCACATAGCCGGGAGGCGCGCCTATCAATCGGCTGACCGAGTGCTTTTCCATGAACTCGCTCATGTCGATGCGAACCATGTGGTCTTCGCTTTCAAACAAAAAGCTTGCCAATGCCTTGCATAACTCGGTCTTGCCAACGCCGGTTGGACCGAGAAACAAAAACGAGCCGCTGGGCCGGTTGGGGTCTGACAGACCCGCTCGCGAGCGGCGAATGGCGTCGGCAATCGCGGTGATCGCTTCGTCCTGGCCCACGACCCGCTCGTGCAAACGGGCCTCGATTTGCAGCAGCTTGTCGCGCTCGCCTTGCATCAGTTTGGCGACGGGAATTCCAGTGGCGCGAGCCACCACCTCGGCAATCTCCTCGGCACCGACCATCGTGCGCAACAACTTGCTGCGCTGTCCGTCGGCCCCCGGCGCGGTGCCTCGCGCTTCTTTGGCCTGCGCGTCCTTGAGCTTGTTCTCGAGCTCAGGCAGCTTGCCGTATTGCAACTCTGCCACTTTGTTGAAATCGCCCTTGCGCTTCCACTCTTCGATTTGAAACCGAGTGCGCTCAATCTCCTCTTTGACTTGGGCGGACCCCTGTGCGGCCGCTTTTTCCGCGCGCCATTCGACCTCCAAGTCCGAGGCCTCTCGTTCCAGTTTAGAAATCTCCCCTTCGATCAGTGCGAAGCGCTTCTGCGAAGCTTCGTCTTTCTCGCGACGCACCGCTTCGCGTTCAATCTTGAGTTGAATCAAGCGACGATCGAGCTTGTCCATGACCTCCGGCTTGGAGTCGATTTCAATCTTGACCTTGGCAGCAGCTTCGTCGATGAGATCGATCGCTTTGTCGGGCAAGAAGCGATCGGTAATGTAGCGCTGGCTGAGTTCGGCCGCAGCGACGATGGCCGGGTCGGTGATCTCGACGCCATGGTGAACCTCGTACTTCTCTTGCAGACCGCGCAGTATCGCAATCGTCGCTTCCACAGAAGGCTCGCCAACCAGAATTTTCTGAAAGCGCCGCTCCAACGCGGCGTCCTTTTCGATGTATTTTCGATACTCGTCGAGTGTCGTCGCGCCTATGCAATGCAGCTCACCGCGTGCCAACGCGGGTTTGAGCATGTTGCCTGCATCGATGGCGCCTTCGGCCTTGCCGGCGCCCACCATGGTGTGCAACTCGTCGATGAAGACGATGGTTTGCCCTTCGTCCTGCGCGACCTCTTTCAACACTGACTTGAGGCGCTCTTCGAATTCGCCGCGGTACTTGGCACCGGCCAACAGCAGCGCCATGTCGAGCACCAACACGCGTTTAGTCTTAAGCGAGTCCGGCACCTCACCGGCAACGATGCGCTGCGCCAGACCTTCGACGATCGCGGTCTTGCCCACTCCGGGCTCACCGATCAAAACCGGGTTGTTCTTCGTACGCCGCGACAGCACTTGTATGGCACGACGAATTTCGTCGTCGCGGCCAATCACTGGGTCCAATTTGCCAAGGCGAGCACGCTCGGTCAGGTCGAGCGTGTACTTTTTCAGCGCCTCGCGCTGGCCTTCGGCTTCGACGCTGTCCACCGTTTGGCCACCACGCACAGCGTCGATGGCAGCTTCAAGCGCTTTGCGTGTCAGCCCGTGACCACGCACTATGCCGGCGAAATCCGTTTTGGCGTCGCTGAGCGCGAGCAAGAACATTTCGCTGGCGATAAACTGGTCGCCACGCTTGGACGCTTCCTTTTCGGCACCCTGCAACAACGCGATCAGTTCACGGCCGGGCTGCACCGGCTGGCCGCCACCTTGTACCTGCGGCAAGCCGTTGATAGCGGTATCCAGGCCTGTCTGAAGGGCAGGCAGCCGCACACCGGCGCGTTCCAGCAGCGTCCGTGGACCCTCGTCCTGCACCAGCATCGCGGCCAACAGATGCACCGGCTCAATGTACGGATTGTCGCGGGTCACGGCCAAACTCTGAGCTTCGGACAGTGCTTCCTGCAAACGTGTGGTCAGTTTGTCGGCTCGCATGAATACTCCTCCATCCCCTGCAAGTTAGGCACGCATCCGCAAAATTCAAGCGCAGCTGGCTGTATACGGTGTCAACCTTATAGCGTGCTGAAAGGCTAGCACTTCGCCTCCTGGTCGATAGGCGCAGGAATTGGCGGCACAATCGAACCGGTTGGGACACACGCGGCACCATGCCAACGCCACAGCTTTAGTGAAAAGTATCAGGGAAAGACCGCACGGTGATCGTTGACTGTCAACCAGCTCGTTGCTGCCAAATGCTGAGATAGCGGCGATGAGTTTTCTTGCCCTCGATGTCGGCAACACGCGCCTCAAGTGGGCGTTGTACGCCGCGCCACGGCCTGGAGCCGGCTTGCTGGCGCAGGGCGCCATATTTCTGGACAACATTGAGCGGTTACCAGAAACCGACTGGGCAACGCTGCCCGCACCGAGCAGCGTGCTCGGCTGCAATGTTGCCGGGGAGGCTGTGCGTCGCCGCGTGGAAGAGCAACTCGAACTGTGGGACATCGACCCGCATTGGGTAGTGCCATCGGCGCATGGGGGCGGCGTGACCAATGGCTACGATCACCCTGGTCGCCTGGGCGCTGATCGCTGGACTGCGCTGATCGGTGCGCGCCACCGCGTGCAGGTGCGTGGGTCAGCACACCCGGCGCTGGTAGTGATGGTTGGCACTGCGGTCACGGTCGATGCGCTGGACGCCACCGGCCGCTTCATCGGTGGGCTGATCATGCCCGGGTTTGGGTTGATGCTGCGCGCGCTCGAATTGGGTACCGCCGGGCTCAAAGCGCCTTCTGGCAACGCAGTGGACTTTCCCACCAACACCAGCGATGCGCTGATGAGCGGTGGCGCTCACGCCATCGCCGGCGCGATTGAGCGTGTGCACCGCAAACTCGCGCGGTGCACTGGGCAAGCTCCGTTGCTGCTGATCAGCGGTGGCGCGGCCGTGAAGCTCGCGCCTATCATCGAACTGGCGTACGAACCGGTTGACATGTTGATCTTCGAGGGCCTGCTGGTGTTACAGGCGCAGAAGCTGGCGCTCTGATTCCCCGCGAAGAGCAAGTATCGAACTACAAGATATAGCGCGACAAATCCTCGTTTCTTGCCAAGTCGCCAAGCTTGGCCTCTACTTGCGCCGCGTCCAGCCTGACCGTTTGGCCGGCCAGATTGGGCGCGTCGAAGCTCACTTCTTCGAGCAGCCGCTCCATCACTGTCGCCAATCGCCGCGCGCCGATGTTTTCGGTGCGCTCGTTGACGTCAAACGCTGTCTGCGCCAGGCGGCGGATTCCTTCTGGCGTGATCTCTAGCGTCAAACTTTCTGTGGCCAGCAGCGCCTGGTACTGCATCACCAAATTGGCTTGGGTTTGCGTCAGAATCGCCTCGAAATCGTCAACGCTCAGCGAGCCGAGTTCAACGCGGATTGGGAACCGGCCTTGCAGCTCGGGTATCAAATCGCTAGGTTTGCTCAGGTGAAAAGCGCCCGAGGCAATGAACAAAATGTGGTCGGTCTTGACCACGCCATATTTGGTGTTGACAGTGGTGCCTTCGACCAGGGGCAGCAGGTCGCGCTGTACACCTTGACGCGACACCTCGGCCTGCCCCTCATTGGCGCGCGAAGTCACTTTGTCTATCTCGTCGATGAACACGATCCCGTTCTGCTCGGTGTTGCTGAGCGCGGCAGCCTTCACATCGTCGTCGTTGACCAGACGGGCGGCCTCCTCTTCCGTCAACAATTTGAGTGCGTCCTCAATTTTGAGTTTGCGTGCTTTGCGCTTGGTCGAACTGATGTTGGCAAACAGGCCCTTGAGTTGCTCGGCCATCTCGTCCATGCCGGGAGGCCCCATGATCTCGAAGGTGGGCCGGGGCTCCGCCACCTCGATTTCAATCTCCTTCTCGGCCATGGTTCCTTCGCGCAGGCGCTTGCGCATCACCTGCCGCGCCGTGCCGTCGGTGGGCGCTGAGTTGAGGCCAAAGTCACTGCGCACGGGCGGCACCAGGATATCGAGCACCCGCTCTTCGGCAGCTTCTTCGGCACGTGCACGCTGACGTCGCATTTGTGTTTCGCGTTCCTGCTTGACAGCGCTGTCAACCAAGTCGCGAATGATCGAATCGACGTCCTTGCCGACGTAACCCACTTCCGTGAACTTGGTCGCTTCGACCTTGATGAACGGCGCTTCGGCAAGCCGGGCCAAACGACGTGCGATCTCGGTCTTGCCGACGCCAGTCGGGCCGATCATCAGAATATTTTTTGGTGTGATCTCGCCACGCAGCCCTTCTGCCACCTGCCGACGACGCCAACGGTTGCGCAGCGCTATCGCAACGGCGCGCTTGGCATTGTTCTGGCCGACAATGTGGCGATCGAGTTCGGAAACGATTTCCTGCGGTGTCATCGAACTCATGTTTCACGCCCCCCTGAGGCATCGGGCCAGCGTTGGGTAGTGCGGCTTGTAGCTCATTCAAGTGTCTCGATGACATGTTGCTGGTTGGTGTAAATGCACAGGTCACCGGCTATTTCAAGCGACCGCTTGA
>JAOTTZ010000270.1 GCA_029864165.1 Burkholderiaceae bacterium | reverse complement strand
CGTATCGGTCCGTCCAGCGTCTTGATCGCCACCACGCTCATGTTGTCGTTGCGCGAGCCTGTGACGTCAAAGGGGCTGAGGTTGCTGGCACTGTCGATGAACGCCACACCACCGATGCTGACGGTGTTAGCGCCTTCCATAAAGCCCGAACCTATGAGGTTGAAGGTGTTGTCTTCACCCGGGCGGCCGTTGGCCGTGCCGGTCAAGGTGGGAACGATTTGCAGCCTGATGCCGTCACTGGCACGGAAGGTTTGCACGGTGTTGGTGTTGGCCAAGGTTTCGTTCAACAGACTGACACCGTCGACGCTGACGTCGATCAGGTCGGGGCCGTTGCTACCCTCCCAACTGTCGAGCACGATCAGATCGAAACTCAGGTCGTAGGTCTGCCCTGCTGTCAGCCCCGTGAGGTTCAGGGTCTGGCTGGCGTTGTTGAAGCGCCCTGAGAAGCGGGTAAAGACACCTTGGTCGCTAGCGTCGGTGCCGGCGTTGCTCCACGCCGCGTTGGCGCCGTTCTCAAAGTCGTCGGCAAACACGGGTGTGGCGCCTTGGCGCACCACCACGTTGTCTATACCCCAGCTTTCGTCGGCAAGGCTTTGCAAGCCACCATCGGCAAAGCGCACCGTGGCGTTGGCCGAGCCCGCCGTGAAGCTGACGTTGACGTTGCGGTACACCGCATCGGCACTGCCGCTAAAGCCCAGGTTGCG
This sequence comes from Burkholderiaceae bacterium, assembly GCA_029864165.1. GTDB lineage: Bacteria > Pseudomonadota > Gammaproteobacteria > Burkholderiales > Burkholderiaceae_C > CAIKUF01. The sequence goes on along the minus strand of JAOTTZ010000270.1, from coordinate 3,127 downwards.
CCAGCCTTGGTTGACCACACGCACATCGCCGGTGCTGGCCAGGTTGGGCACCAGCACTTGCATTCGGGTGCCAGCGTCGTTGATGGCCAGCGGGGCGACCGAGGTCATGCTGGTGTTGCCCGCGCTGTCGCGGGTGTTGAACAACGCCCGCGTGCCGGCACCAAAGTTGGTACCGACCAGTTCGATAACTTGGCCGACGTTGGCTGCCGCCTGCCCCGCGTTGGCCGCCACGCCGTCGGTGGCCGTGCCTATCACCTGGCTCAGCGTGGCCGTGGCAATGGCCGAGCTGTCCAACTCGGGGTCAACTTTGTAGACCGCTCCATTGGTTGAAGCCACATACAGCTTACCGTCGGTGCCGAAGACCAGGCCCGAGATCTCGCCTTGGTTGACGCCCTGGGCGCTGATGTCAACGCGCCGCACTTCGGTGCCCGTGCGGGTGATCTCCACCACTTGCGTGCCGCCGCCGCTGCTGCCCACCCACAGGTTGCCCGTCACCGGGTCGATCGCCAGCCCAGCCCAGCTTTGCACGTTGACCGGCAGCGCTATCGGCGAGCCGATCTGCGCACCGTTGCTCGGGTCGATCTCAAGCAGCGCGTTGCCGTTGTGCGCAGTGATCAACATATTCCCGCTGGTCGGATCGAAGATGCCCGCTGTCAGATCGTAGTTACCACCCAGCACCAGGCTGGCGATCACCGCCCCGTTGCTCGGATCGACCGCAATCACCCGATCCGGGTTGACGTAGCCGTTGAACACCAGCAGGCTGCCCGCCGGCACGTTGGTCGCTCCCAGCGTGACCGCCTGGTCAAGAATTTGCAGCCCCGCATAGTTGTAGGTGTACGGCAGACCAAAGGCGCTTGTCAGCGTGATGGTTTGCAGCACTTCACCGCTGGCCGGGTCGATGCGCTTGAGATGGCCCGGGTTGTTGTAGTCGCTGACCCACAGATCGCCCGTGCTCGGGTCTATGGCTACATCGCCCAACTGCCCACCTTGCAGCCCAGCCTCGTCAACCCGCAGCAGGTTCAGGTTCAGCAGCGCCGAGGTCCCACCCGCCGTGGTGACCTTGATATCGCCTATGCCGTGGCGCGGCAATGCCGTGGTGTTCAGGTTGGCGCGCTCGTTTTGATTGCTGCTGGAAGTAACGTCTATGTTGCCCCCATCGTCGTCCACGCTGGCACCAGCAAAGTCGTATGTGCCCGCACCTTCGACAAATCCCGAACCGAACAGCGAAGTGGTGTTGCTCGTGACGTCATAGCTGCTCAGCGTGGGCACAATCTGCAGCAGCGGCTGCGCACTCGAGCCAAAGATTTGCAGACTGAAGGCGCCGTTGGCATAGCCCGGTATCAGCAGCGTCGCGCTCGTGCCGTCGGCTGCGGCCGCACTCGGGCTCAAGCGCACCGTCTGCGGGCTGCCGTTGATATGCACCCAGCGCAGCAGCACGTCCGTGCTGGTGCTCAAGCCCACGCCCTCTAGCGTCACCGCCTGGCCCGCGTTGGCCGAGGCCTCATTGGCATCGGCCGGCGTGCCCGACAGCGCTACGCTGTCGATGTTGCTCAAGCTCACCGTGTAGTTCGCACTCGTCCCGCCCGCCGTCTTGACGTTGATCGCTCCAAACACGCCGTCGCTCAGCGGCACCGTCACTCGTGCATACCCATTGGCCACAAATCCCAGCACCGCGTCGCTGCGACCAAATACGTCCGGCCCTGTGCTGGCTCCAGCATCGAGCACGCTCTGCGTTCCAAACCGGTATTCGGAGTTGGCCCCTTCGACAAAGCCCAATCCGGCTATCAACACCTGCGCGGTGCTGCCGTCGCCGGCCACCGACTCGACTTGTAGGTCGGTGACGGTGGGGACGATTTGCAGCAAGACCTCGGTCGCGTTGAGGTCACCCACCAGGCGCACCTTGCCCGTGACAGCGTTGTTCGGCACTGTGACTTGTACCTGGGTGTTGTCTGCGTTGACGCTGACCGGACGCACCACCACATCGCTGCGGTTGCCACCGGCATCGATGGTTTCGAACACGACGTCGGCGCTGGCGTCCAACCCCACGCCGTTGAGCGTGATGACCTGGCCCGGATGCGCCGAAGCCTGGCCGGCATCGGCCGCTGTACCACTGGTGGCATTGGCATCAATGCTGATCAAACTCAAAGCGAACGCCGCGCTGGTACCGCCCACCGTGCTCACGCGTATCGGCCCCGTCGGCAGGGCCGGATCGGTCGCCGGCACCGTCAGGTTCAAGCTGTGGTTGACGCCACCCGTGTTGAAGACGTTGATGCCGTAGTTGGGCGTCAGGGGGTCGACGCGCTGAGCGCCAAACAACACAGCGGTGCCGGCTTCGGCAAAGCCGCTGCCGCTGAGCGTCAGCGTGCTGCCGATAAAGCTGCCGTTGACCCCCATCGTCACGTCGCTGAGCGTGGGTACGATTTGCAGCATCAGCCCGGCCTGGTCGCGCTCCAGGCGCACTCGCCCGGTGGTTGCCGCATCGGGCACCACCACGGTCAGCGTCTGGTTGGTCACATCGACGTCGGTCGGGGTGAGCGTCTGGTCGCTGAGGTTGCCGTTGGCGTCGATGGTGGTAAAGACGACGCGGTCCGTCGCCACCAAGCCCACCCCGCTGAGCGTGATGGTCTGGCCCGTGTTGGCCGCCGGCAGGTTGGCGTCGGCCGGCGTGCCGCTGGCGGCGCTGGCCGTGATGCCGGACAGGCGGTGGCTACCGGCAGCCAAACGCTCTAAGCTCAGCGTGTAGTTGCCGGTGTAGCTGGCGTTGTTGCCCGAGTCGGCAACGTTGGGGTCGTAGGTGGTATTGCTGTAGCCGCTGATACCGACGTAGAAGATGCCGGTCGACGGCGCCACCCAGGACTGCGGCGCGTTGCCGCTGCCGGGTGAGAAGAGCTGCGACAGCAGTTGCAACTGGTTGCCCGCAGCATCGAAGATGCGCGCATAGGCGTACAAGCTGGCCGCGTTGGACATGTTCACCGTCAGTTGGTCGCCGCCGTTCAAGTCCACGCGGTGCAGATCGACATCCAACAAGTTAGCGATGTTGCTGACGACATTGACGCTTTGGTCGGCACCGAGCGCCGGGTTCAGCGCAGTGGCCAGCGTGTCGCCCACGTCGGCGGCTGGCGTCAGG
>JAOTTZ010000269.1 GCA_029864165.1 Burkholderiaceae bacterium | reverse complement strand
ACGTCTGAGTGCAAGACCCTGATGTCATTGGTTCCCACGCAACCGGAAGCGGCGCGCGAACATTCCGAAGCGCTTGCTCGCGCTCTTGTGAGCAAGATGCTGGAACAGGGTGAGGTGTGCATTCGTCTTCTCACAGAAGCAGCGGGCGACCACGCTACGTTGCATCCCGTGAACGTTTCCGTCATCTCGCTACTGTTGGGTAAAGCTCTCGGTATGAGCGAGACCGAGATGCTCGATTTGGGTGTTGGCGCGGTGTTGCACGATGTTGGCAAACTCGACCAGCCAGAACGTGTGCACCACCTCGCAGACTACTTTTCAGCTTCCGAGATCAAGTACTACCAACAGCACGTGGAGCTCGGCGTCGCGCATGCGCGCAAGATGGGGCTGAGCCCCGGCGCAGCACAGGTTATCGCACAACACCACGAGCACGTCGACGGCAGCGGGTTCCCGAACCGTCTCCAGAGCGATAGCATCACCCTGGCTTCGCGCATCGTCTCGCTGGTCAATCAATACGACAACCTGTGCAATCCCAGCGTGCCCTCTAAAGCGATGACGCCGCACGAGGCCCTGGCGTTGCTTTTTGCGCAGGGCAAGCGAAAGTTCGACGCCACCATTTTGGGCGGCTTCATCAAGATGATGGGCGTTTACCCGCCTGGTTCGGTGGTGCAGCTGACCGACAACCGCTACGCGATGGTGGTGTCGATCAATTCCAGTCGCCCGCTAAAACCGAGCGTACTCGTTTATGAGAGGGGCGTTCCTCGCGACGAAGCGCTAGTGCTCAGCCTTGAGACCGTGCCCGGCTTGGGCGTCTTGCGCAGCATCAAGCCGATGGCGCTGCCGCGAGAGGCGTACGAGTACTTGTCGCCGCGCCCACGCACGGCCTACTTTTTCGAACGCGCGCAGCCGTTGGAAACAGAGACCATGTCGTGACCGCGCCGACTCAATCCGGTATCACGCAAGCTACCGAGACTCCGCCTTCGCTGCAGTGTTCGGTGGCGTCAGGGTGGGAGGTACTGACAACGCTGATCGCCTGCCTGCACGATGCGGTGCTGCTGGTCGACGCGGCGCAGCTGCGCGTGGTGGCAGCCAACGAGGCCGCAGCACTGCTGTTCGCCCTGCCCGTGCAAAGCCTGTGCGGGCGCAACGTCGTCGAGCTGAGTTCGACGCCCCAAGATCTGTGCTTTTGGATTGACGCTTCGCAAGGCCTGGCAAACAGCACCTGCTCGCACACGATGATCCAGCGCTGTAACGGCGAAACGCGACCAGTGGCGCGCCGGGTCAGCCGGTTGGTGCTGGAACCTCCAATCGAACCCGCCGATCCGCTTCAGAGCAACGCCGAACGCGCTGTGTATGTCGTCGCCTTTCATGACCAAACTGCCGAGCGCCGCGTCGAAGAAATGCTGGAAACGCGGGTAGCCGAGCTGCGTGCCACGTTGGAATCGACCGCCGACGGCATTCTGGTGACCGATCCGGCCGGCCACGTCAACTGCTGCAACGAGCGCTTTGCAGCGCTTTGGGGCATTACCGGTGAATTGCTCGCCCGGCGTGACGACCAAGCCTTGCGCGACCGGATGCTGCGCAGCGTCGAGGATCCCACCGCGTACACAGAACGCCTGGCGGCAATCGAGTCCGACGCGACGCTGCACGCCAGCGACATCTTCAAGCTCAAGTCCGGCAAGGTGCTTGAGCGTGTGACTCGCCCCCAGAGTAGCCGCGGTCGGCCCATTGGGCGCGTTTTCTCGTTTCGCGACATCACCGAATCGTTGGAGGCCTGCCAACGCATTGAGCAGCTCTCGCACACCGACGCATTGACCGGCTTGGCCAACCGGCGGCAGCTGCGCACCCGATTCGAAATTGCGCTGGCTATGGCGCAGCGCGAGAACGCGCCCTTCGCGGTGTTGTTTCTCGATCTGGACCGCTTCAAGCACATCAACGACAGTCTGGGCCACGAGTTCGGCGACCGCGTCTTGATCGAGGTTAGCCAGCGCGTTCAGACCTGCCTGCGTCAAGTGGATACCCTGGCGCGCCTGGGTGGCGATGAGTTCGTGATGCTGGCGCACCAGGTCGACGCCGCAGGCGCCGAGATCACCGCCCGTCGTGTGTTGGAGGCGATGTCGGGCCCGTTTGTTCTCGACGGGCTGAGTTTTACCGTCACATGCAGTATTGGCATCTCGCTTTACCCGAGCAACGGCAGCAACATGGACGAGTTGCTGCGACATGCTGATAAAGCGATGTACAGCGTCAAGAACGGCGGCCGCGCTGGCTACCGTTTTCACCAGCCGCACAAGGACGTAGACCTGCGCTCGCGCATGCGCATCGATCACGCCATGCGTCAGGCCCTTGCAAACGGGCGCTTTCGGCTGAACTACCAGCCGCAGATCGATATGCTAAGTGGCGAGGTTGTGGGCGCCGAGGCATTGCTGCGCTGGAGCAGGTCGGAGTTGAGTCACGTGTTGCCGGCCGAACTCATTTCGGTCGCAGAGGAAAGCGGCTACATCGTCATCCTGGGCGAATGGGTAGTCAACCAGGCCGTGCAACAAGCCGCGCAATGGCACGCTCGTGGCATGAGTCTGATAATCGCGGTGAACGTTTCAGCGCTGCAGTTTCAAAGATCGAACTTCGTCGAGAGCGTGGCCTTGGCGCTGCGCCAATCCGGACTGCCGCCGCACCTGCTGGAGTTGGAACTCACCGAGTCGATCCTGGTCCAGGACGTTGATGAGGCACTATCGCGGCTGGGGGCGCTGGCCCAGCTCGGCGTGCGTATGTCGATCGACGACTTTGGCACCGGCTACTCCAGTCTTGGGTACTTGAAACGCTTCCCGATCAAGCAGTTGAAGATCGACCGGAGTTTTGTCGAGGGGCTACCCGACAACGACAGTGACGCCGGCATCGTCAAAGCCATCATCAACTTGGGACGGGCTCTGCATTTGCAGGTCATTGCTGAGGGCGTGGAAACCGAAGCCCAGCGAACGTTCCTGAAGCAAGCCGGGTGCAACTCGTACCAGGGGTTCTTGTACTCAGCGGCTCTAGAAGCCGAAGAACTTGAGCAGCGCATGACGCCCAAACAGGCGACCGTCAACGGCTTGCGGCTGATTAGGCGCTAATATTAAGTGGTACCGATGCAGTCCGCGGCGATAGATCCCGGGTCTTGCCCACGTGGCTGCGAATCGCGGTAACTCGTCGCACAGGAATCCATCCTGTGTTAATTCACGCTGCGTCGGTTCGTTCACCATATCGAGCCTCCGTTATCCGCGCCCCGCTTGTGATCTCCGTTTACGACTTGCTTGAACACAAGCTCTCGGTCTTGGATACGCCAGTCGCGGTGGTACTGTCGAACGGGCAACGGCTGGGCGCAGCGCAGCCGCGGCTCACGCTGCACCTGCGCGAGCTGTCTCCCCTGGCCCACATTGCGTCTGGCGAAATAGGCTTGGTGGCGGCGGACCATGTTGAGGGCCGGCTCGACTTCGAAGGCAGCGTGCGCGACTTGATGGCGGTGGCGGTGCAGATGATAGAGGCCAACCCCACCTACACGCGCCGATTCAATGGGCCGCTCGGCTGGTGGCGCGGCATCTCACGCGAACGCCGCTCGCGTACTAAGCACCGCAGTTTGGCCGACCAACGCCAGGTGCGGTTCCACTACGACCTGGACGGTCAAGGCAGCGACGACTTCTTTGCGTTGTGGCTAGACCCGCTGCGCGTGTACTCCTGCGCTTACTTCCGTGAACCCGACATGACGCTGGCTCTCGCGCAGGAGGCCAAGCTCGACCTGATCTGCCGTAAGCTGATGCTGCGCGAGGGTGAGCGTTTTCTCGACCTGGGCGCCGGCTGGGGC
>JAOTTZ010000268.1 GCA_029864165.1 Burkholderiaceae bacterium | reverse complement strand
CACTGTCTGCGCGAGGTCGCAACCGTAGAGCAGTAGGTCGGCATCGATCGTCAACGCAGCGCCCCAGCCAGCCACTTCGCCGGCGCGCTGCAACAGGGTTTGCGCGTCGAGCCTGACGTTGCCGATCTGCAATACACCGTCACTGCCATGCGTGAGCACATGCACGGCGGTGATGTCGCTGCGGCTGGCCAACGTGGCGCTGATCAACGACACACCGTCGTCGTTCGCGCTGATGGTGATGATCTCGATCGGCCGCCCTGCCCTTTGCTGTGCCTGCAAATCGGCGAGCAGCGAGTGCGCGTCGGGCAGGTTGGCATCGACGAAGACGATCTCGCTGCTTTGCGCAGACACTTCGGTGGTCGGCTGTTGCACCAGCGTGTCGGCCACTTCGCTCGCGAGCAGCAAGGGGGCGACGTCGGCCGAGTGGAGGATGCGCTCCTCCATGGCCTCGGCGATCGGGCGCGGGGATGGCACTGTCAGCCGCATTGCACAGGGCCCGGCGCGCTCGGCCGGGTCAAAGCGTACCGCGTTGGGGAGGCGGCGGGGGGCGAGGCGTCGCTGCAGGTGCAAACTTGGGCGCTGCAGCCGGCGCGCCAGCGACCACCGGCAGATCAGCCTTGCAGCGCAAGCCCGCCGGCAAGCGGTAGTTGGGGTTGGGCAAGCTCAGCCGCACGCGAAAGCTGTTGCTCGCCGCGTCGAGCACCCGGTCCACATGGCTCACTGTGGCGATGACCGAGTCGACACCTGGCAGCTCGGGGCGAATGGTCACCTTGTCGCCGGGAACAAGCGAACCATACTGCGCCGTCGGCACCATCAGTTCTACGCGCAGCGGATCGATCACCGCCACACGCATCAAGGGGCGTTCTTCGACACGCTCGCCCAGGTTGACGTAGCGTTCGACCACCACGCCAGTAAACGGGCTGCGCACCGTGCGCAACGCCAACTGCGCCTCGGCCACTCGGCGTTCTTCGACCCAAATACGCTGTTGGGCGCGGACTTGATTGACCTTTTGCCGCGCGACTTCGGCTTCGCCGAGGGCTTGTTCCGCCGCCTGGTTGGAAACAAAGTTTTTCGCCACCAGGGCTTCGGCACGTGTCACTTTCTGTAGCGCCAACGCCAGACTGGCCTTGGCCGCCAACACGTCGGCGTCGATGTCGGCGCGGGTTTGCGCGGCGTTGGCGTTGGCGCGCTCGACGTCGGCGCGCAACGTCAGCAGCGGCTGGCCGCTCCGGACCGCATCGCCGCGCTCGACGTTCAGGCGCTCGACCAGACCGACAACTTGCGAGCCGACCTCGGCGACGCGGTCAGGCTCGATCAGACAACCCATGGGCCGGGCTGCAGCGGTTGAGTTCGCGACCGGCGGCGCAGGGACGGCCCATCCGGCCGTCAGCGCCAACGCTAAGGCGGTGGCCCGGCGAAGGACAAGCGGCGTTCCCAGTGCAAATCCTGCTGCAACAAGTCGCGGCGCAAAGCCGCGCGGCGACGGTCCTGGCGCGACTGGCCCCACTGGCGGCGAGCCCCGCTCAACCGCTTTGTGCTGATGAAATATGTCCATACCGTCAGCTTATCGGCACGCGCTGACGAGACATGAGCGGAATTACAGGGCGTATGCCACGCTTCTACGCTGCCAGGGTCGCCGTGCCGGCCGGCGCGCCCGGCGAGTTGGCGGTCGAGCCGACGCGAGGCGTTGTCTTGAAGCGACAAGACGTGCAGCCCGCCGGCGGTGCGCGCTGCGGCGTCGAGTTCGATATCCGTGCCGCGCCCGGCCATGCGGGTCGCCACGGTCACGCGCCCCGCCCGGCCAGCTTCGGCCACGATGGCGGCTTCTTCGGCATCGTTGAGCGCGTTGAGCACCCGGTGTTCTATGCCAGCACAGCGCAGTTGCTGCGACAACCGCTGCGAGTCGGCCACGCTGTCGGTGCCGACCAATACGGGGCGGCCAGCAGCGTGCAAAGACGCCACGCGCGCGACCACCGGGGCCAACATGGCCGCCATGGTCTCGAAGCGGCGCGGCGGCAGCACCTGGCGACGGCAAGGCCGGTGCAGCGGTATGCGCACCACGCGCGCACCGTAGACCTCGCTCAGCTCGCCGCGCGCCTCCCACAAGGTGCCGCTGATGCCGCACAGCCGCCAGTAACGTTGAAAAAAGCGCTGGAACGTGGTCTGCGCCACGGTCTCGGTCTCATCCGGTGCGCTCAGCCCCTCTTTCAATGCCACGATGGTTTGCAGCCCGCGTGACCAAACGCGGCCCGCCGCCACGCGCCCAGTAACCTCGTCGAGCAAGTCGATGCGCTCTTCGCGCACCAGGTAGTGCTCGTTGCGGCGGTAGGCGTGCAGCCCCGCCAAGGCAATGTGAATGGCTTCGCGCCGGTAGCGCTGCCGCTGCCAGGGGCCACCCAAGCCGGCGGCCAATGCCGCCAGCCTGTCTTCGCCGGCAGCGGTGAGGGTAGCCATGCGGTCGACGCTGTGCAGCACAAAATCGCGCCCGGCGTCGAGTTGGCGTGCCAGCGCCAGCGCCTGCCAGAGAAACGCACGCCGGGCGGCTTGGGGCACCGCACGCGACAGTATGAGCGGCACCTCGGCTTCGTCGAGCAAGATGCTGTCGGCCTCGTCGAGCAAAGCCATGCACAGCCCGCGCATCAGCGGGGGCGGCGCGGGCCCGACCACGTCGGCCGCCAGCCGCTCGAGCTCACTCGCCGGGCCCATGGCCTGACGGTCGCGCAAGAAGTCAAACGCCAATTCCTTGGCCGTCGCGTAGACGATGTCGTGCGCATAGACCGCGCGCTTGGCTTGGTCGCTGCCGGCACCAGCCAGGGCTGCGGCGCGCAGGCCTAGCGCACAGAACAGAGGCGCCAGGCTTTGCGCGTCGCGTGCAGCCAGGTAATCGTTGGCCGTAACCACGTGCACGGGTACACCGGCCAGCGCAGCGACCGCCGCCGCCAGGCCGATGGCCAGCGTCTTGCCTTCGCCGGTGGCCATCTCGGCCATGCGGCTGTCGAGCAGCGCGGCAGCAGCTAAGCGTTGCGTCTCACGCGGTGTCCACCCCAGCGTCTCGGCAGCGCATGCCGAGGCGAAACCAAGCCCCTGCGCAACGGCATCATGCTGCAACCCCGCACGCCGCAGCCTGCGGCGCAGCGCCAGCAGCGCTGCAGCCCGCGCCGGGGCGTCGAGCAAACGCCAGGTTTGCGCGTGCGCGACCGCTGCCTGCGCAACGCGCCGGCTGCGCGCCAGCGCGCCGCGCCAACGCAGCCGCCGCCAAGGGGGCGCTCGGTCGTCGCTGGGCCGGGTGGGATACCGACCCCACACCGGGCCGGGCACGGGCAGCACATGCGTGAGATCGAACAGCATGTCGTTCAGAACTGTGGGTTAAAGCCTTGCAACACCTGGCGCTGCAAGGCCTGCACAAATCGCCACGCCAGCGGCGCCAGGCCGACGTGAAACCGCACCCAGGCGCGCTCGCCGATGCGCTCTGCACCCGCACCCGTGGGCGCGTCCAGCCGCACATCGAGCAATATCACGGGCTGCAGCGGCTTCAGATCGTCGCTGTCGCCCGGATCGGTCTGCGTCTGGCCACCATGTCGTGCGCTCAGTGCCGCGCTCGGCAATTGCATGCCGGCGCCAAAACTGTCGCGCACCAAGGTGGCATCGTGTGCATGGCCCAAAGATCCCGCCAAACGCACGCTCACAGCGCGCTGCGCACGGCGCAAATCGGTGGCTTGCGATTCGGGTACCGCTACGCGCACGGTGGGCGGCTCGTCGGTCAGCACCTGACCGAGCAAGCTACCGCGGCGGATGAACGTTCCCGGCAAGTCCTCAGCATGTGGCAGCGCGACACGCCCTGCCGT
>JAOTTZ010000267.1 GCA_029864165.1 Burkholderiaceae bacterium | reverse complement strand
GTCCACTAGACTGTTTGTGTCCGGGCTCAGCCTCGCAATAGCTTTGGCTATTGCTGTGGTTTGCGCCTAGCTACAAGCCCAAACGCATCGGTTTTATAAGTACCGCATAGCATGCAACACTACACTAGACGCGCCGGCCGGACGGATCATGCAGCGCGCACCGGTGGTGCGGTGGGCCTGCGGGGCTCCTGCTTCAGACTCGTAGGGCGGCGCGGTGGGCAACGCGCCAGCGTTGTCCACTGGCCAAGCTGGCCGGTGCGCGCAGCGCATCGACCACAAATCCACGGCCTTGCCACCATGATCATGCATCCCTAAGGCAAAGATACAAGGGTGACGGGTTCGGAGCCGAAGTCCAACCGGGCAATTTCCGCTGCCATCTCTACAATTCAGCCATCGCGCCCCTGCGAGCAAACGCCCGGGGCGTATTTTCTCGCGCATGCAAATCCCCTCACTCGATCCAGGCAAGCGTTACACGCTGCCGCGCCCCACCGGTTCAGCCGATGCCCTGCTGTTGGCCCGGTTTGCCCAGCAGCAGGTGATCGCCAAACGCGTTACCGCCGTAGTCACGGCCGAGCCCGTCGATACCCAGCGGCTGGAGCAAGAACTGGCGTTCTTTGCGCCCGCACTGCGCATCGCTGTTTTTCCCGACTGGGAGACGCTGCCCTACGACACGTTCTCGCCGCACCAGGATCTGATTTCCGAGCGCTTGGCGACGCTGTGGCGCATACGCCAAGGCCAGGTCGATGTGCTCTTGGTGCCGGCAACGACCGCGCTCACGCGCTTGGCGCCGCCGAGCTTCTTGGCGGCTTACACGTTTCATTTCAAGCAAAAGACTCCGCTGAATGAAGCGGCCTTGAGGGCGCAGCTCATGCTGGCCGGCTATATGCGCGTGAGCCAGGTCACCGCGCCCGGCGAGTATGCCGTGCATGACGCGTTGATCGACCTGTTCCCCATGGGCTCGCCGGTGCCTTACCGGGTGGACCTGCTCGGCGACGAAATTGAGTCGATCCGCACCTTCGATCCCGACACCCAGCGCAGCCTCTATCCGGTGCCCGAAGTGCGCTTGCTGCCGGGCCGCGAGTTCCCGATGGACGAAGACGCTCGCACCGCCTTTCGCGCCCGCTGGCGCGAGAAGATCGAGGGCGATCCGACCAAGGTGCGGCTGTACAAGGACATCGGCGCCGGCTTGGCAACGGCAGGCATCGAGTATTACTTGCCGCTGTTTTTCGAGCAAACAGCGTCGTTGTTCGACCACCTCGGGATTGACGCTGCGCTGGCGCTGCACGGTGAAGTCGATGATGCGCTCAGGCGATTCTGGAGCGACGTGCGCGAGCGCTACCGCTTTTTCCAGCATGACAGTGAGCGGCCAGTACTCGCGCCTGAAGAAGTGTTTCTAACGACCGAAGAATTCTTCACCCGCGCTGGCCAATACCCGGTGCTGGCGGTGCGCGGCAAGGACGAAACATCCTGGACCAATGCGCTGCCCGACCTGAGCGTTGAGCGCGGTGCGCCCGAGCCGCTTGCGCGCTTGCGCGCCCACGTGACGAGCACGCCGCACCGCGTGCTGATCGTGGCTGAAAGCGAAGGCCGGCGCGAGCGACTGCTGGAGTTGCTGCGCGACAACCAAATCGAGCCGCCGAGTGTGGCCACGCTGGCCGAGTTCGAAGCCGGAAGCGAACGCTACGCCATCGCGGTCGCGCCTTTGGCCGAAGGTTTTTTCTGGCACGAACCGCAGGCCGGCATCGCGATCGAGTTTGTCACCGAGACTGAAATCTATGCCAGCTCGCCGACAGCGCGGCGCAAGCGCAAGCAAGAGCAGGCGAGCGACGTCAACGCACTGATCAAGGACTTATCGGAACTCAAGATCGGCGACCCGGTCGTGCATGTGAACCATGGCGTTGGGCGCTATGTCGGGTTGATGAACATCGACTTGGGCAATGACGACGGGGGGGCGAGCGAGTTCCTGCATTTGGAGTACGCCGACAAGGCCAGACTCTACGTACCGGTGGCGCAGTTGCACCTGATCGCGCGTTACACGGGGGTCAGCGCCGACGAGGCGCCGTTGCACCGCCTCGGGTCCGGTCAATGGGAAAAAGCCAAACGCAAGGCAGCTGAGCAAGTGCGCGACACCGCGGTCGAACTGCTCGACTTGTACGCGCGCCGTGCTGCCCGCGAAGGCTTTGCGTTTCGGTTTTCGCCGCATGATTACGAGGCCTTTGCCGACAGCTTTGGCTTTGAGGAGACGCCCGACCAGAAAGCGGCCATTCACGCCGTTATTCAAGACATGGTCTCGCCGCGGCCCATGGACCGTTTGGTGTGCGGCGACGTTGGATTTGGCAAGACCGAAGTCGCGTTGCGCGCGGCGTTCATCGCAGTCATGGGCGGCAAGCAAGTCGCGATCCTGGCGCCGACGACCTTGCTGACCGAGCAGCATTTTCAGAGCATCGCTGACCGTTTTGGCAAATGGCCCGTCAAGGTGGTCGAGCTGTCGCGCTTCCGCTCGGCCAAGGAGATCAAGTCCGCACTCGACGGGTTGGCACGTGGCGATATCGACATCGTCGTCGGTACGCACGCGCTCATTGGCGACAAGGTGAAGTTCAAGCGCCTGGGCCTGTTGGTGATCGACGAAGAGCACCGCTTCGGCGTGCGTCACAAGGAAGCCATCAAGGCCATGCGCGCCGAAGTCGATGTGCTGACGCTCACGGCCACGCCTATTCCACGCACCTTGGGCATGGCGCTGGAAGGGTTGCGCGACTTGAGCGTGATCGCCACCGCGCCGCAGCGCCGCTTGGCGATCAAAACGTTTGTTCGCACGCAGAGCAACGGCACGATACGCGAAGCTGTGCTGCGAGAGTTAAAGCGCGGTGGGCAGGTTTACTTTCTGCACAACGAGGTCGATACCATAGATGCACGCCGCGACAAGTTGATCGAGTTGATTCCCGAAGCTCGCATTGCCATCGCCCATGGTCAGATGCCCGAGCGCCAGTTGGAGCGCGTGATGCGTGACTTCGTCGCGCAGCGCTACAACTTGTTGCTGTGTTCGACCATTATTGAGACGGGCATAGACGTACCGACGGCCAACACGATCGTGATAGCGCGCGCCGACAAGTTTGGCTTGGCGCAACTGCACCAGTTGCGCGGCCGTGTGGGACGATCTCATCACCAAGCCTACGCCTATCTGCTGGTGCCCGACGTGCAGACCTTGCCCAAGCCGGCGGCGCAGCGGCTGGAGGCGATCCAGGCGATGGAGGAACTGGGCTCGGGTTTTTACCTGGCGATGCACGATCTCGAAATTCGAGGTGCCGGCGAAGTTTTGGGCGAGAGTCAAAGCGGCAACATGGTCGAGATTGGCTTTCAGCTCTATAGCGAAATGCTGGCCGAGGCTGTGCGCTCGCTCAAAGCCGGACGCGAGCCCGAGTTGTTGGGCCCGCTCAACGCCGCCACCGAGATCAATTTACACGCTGCCGCCTTGTTGCCTGAGGCCTACTGCGGCGACGTGCACACCAGGCTCAACCTCTACAAGCGCCTGGCCACGGCCGACAAGGTAGCGCATATCGACGCCCTGCTTGAAGAGGTGACCGACCGTTTTGGCAGGCTCCCCGTTCAGGGGCAAACCTTGTTCGATGCGCATCGCCTGCGCGTTCTGGCCAAGCCCTACGGTGTGATGAAAATCGATGCAGCGCCGAAGTTGATCGTGATCAGCTTTTGCCCCAACCCGCCCTTTGACGCCGCCAACATCGTCGAACTGGTGCGCAAGAATCAGTACATCAAGCTTGCCGGTAACGACAAGCTGCGGCTGGAGCGAGCGACCACCGATCCCAAGGAGCGCGCTCAGCTCGTCCGTGACGTCCTGCGCTC
>JAOTTZ010000266.1 GCA_029864165.1 Burkholderiaceae bacterium | reverse complement strand
CAATTTGGCGCTGTCCTTGTTATGCTATCGTCGCGCCAGTTTGGTGTCGGTGGTTGCTCTACATTGCTTATGGGGGTTGTTCAGATGAAACTGTTCCGAAAATGTCTTTTGCCCAGCAAGACAAAGCTCCTTGCTGCTGCCGCAGCGGCTGCATCGACGTCGGCGTTTTCTCTGCCACCGTTTGTGGACATGGTCGTGCTGATGGACGAATCCACCTCGATGACCGGCGAGCAACGTTGGATGGCGGCCACCATACCGAGGCTCGATACTGGCCTCAACGACCGCGGGGTAGCGCCCAACCGGTACGGCTTGGTCGGTTTCGGCGCATCAGTGGTGGTTGGCCCGCTCGATGTGCGATCTTTCAGGGTCGGCGGGGGCCAGTTCGGCACCGCCGCGGACTACGCTGCGGCCTCCAGCGGACTGCTAAATAGCGGTAGCTATGAGGACGGTTATGCGGCAATCGCGTTGGCTAACACATACACGCTGCGCGATACGGCAGCGCGCAACTACATTCTTGTCAGTGACGAAGAACGCCATAGCAGCCACGTTGCCAGCGCAGCCTATAACTACACCGACACACTCAACAACCTGCTAAGCACCGACACGCTGCTCAACGTCGTGGTCAACGCGTCGTTCAAGTGCGGCGACAACAGCCCAGCGCTGGGAATCGTCGGTACCACAGGTTACAAGGCCGATGGCAATGGCGGCTTCTTGAGCTGCCCTGGCGCCAGCTTCACCAGCGGTTATCGCACCACGGGCGATGACTATGTCAGGCTGGCACTGGCCACAGGCGGCGGTGCTTGGGACTTGAACGTACTCCGCAGCGGTGGCGACAACGCCACCTCGTTCACGATAGCATTCATTGACGGCAAGGTGGCCGAAATCACCGCCATCCCGGAACCCACTACTGCCGCCCTCATAGCCGCTGGCCTGGGCGTGGTGGGCTGGGCAGCGCGCCGCAGGGCCGTTTGATCGCCCTATTCACCCCAAAACGACAACGGTCTCGCGGGTAAGGGCAGCGCCGGGCTCCAGACTCAGTGCTGTGTCTGCGCTAGAGCGGTTGCAACCCGCTTTGGTGGCAGTTCTGTGAGACAGCGGGTATGCCCAAAGCGACAAACACGGTCGAAGCAGGGGGCGCAGTCGAGTTGCAACTCTTCCTTCAGCCACAGTACGCGCGCCTTTCGGTTCAGCGGCGGCGTATGCTCGGGGCTGCTGGAACCGAAAATTGCGACCTGGCGTATGCCAAAGGCGGCCGCGACATGCATCAGCCCCGAATCGTTACTGACCATGCCGCGCGCTTGAGCAATCAATGACATCGCATCAAACAGCGTGGTGCGGCCCGCCATGACCCGGCAGCCATCAGGCACCGCTTGTGCGATGCTCTCGCACAGCGGCGTTTCCTTGCTCGATCCCAGCAGCAGCACCTGCTGGCCGCTGTCGCCGTACAGCGAACGTGCAAGCTTCGCGTAATGCGTGGCCGGCCAGCGTTTGGCAGGGCCGTATTCAGCCCCTGGCGCGAACACCCAATACGCGTTCGGTTTGACTTCGTAACGCGCGCATGTCGCTGCCAGTGTGGCTTCGTCGAGTCGCAAGCACGGGGGCTTGGCACCGGTTGCGTCACGACCTGCCAAGGCGCTGTAGTAGCCCACCATCGGCGGGCGTCCGGGGATATTAGGAAGCTGTTTGTTCAGCAGCCCCCAGCGCCATTCGCCCAAATACCCCACTCGGTGCGCGATGCCTGCAAACCAAGGCACCAGCGCCGACTTGAAAGAGTTCGGCAGCACATACGCCGTATCGAAGCGCCCGGCCAATTTCGTGGCGATACGTCGCCTTGCCAACCAGTCGAGTTTGCCGTGCGCAAATGGCAGCTCTATCACCTCATCGACCTGCGGCATCGCGCGGTAGACGGGCGCCACCCAGGGTAAGGCCGCGACGGCCAGTCTCTCACCCCGTGCTGCAAGCTGAGCCAACAGCGGCTCGCTCATCACCGCATCACCGATCCATTGCGGCGCGATGATCAGGCTGCGGGTCAGCAATGCCCTTGTTGACGGACGTGACGGCGCGCGCAAGCTCAGTGCAATGCCACCTTCTCACCGGACTTGAGTTTGTAGACCGTACCGCAGTACGGACACTTGCCCTCGCCAGTGCTGGCCACGTCTATAAACACCCTCGGGTGATTGCTCCACAGCGCCATCTTCGGGTTCGGGCAAAACACGACACCGGGGCCTTGCAACTCCCGGCCGGAGACTTCGACGATGCCCTGCGAGTCGCTCATGCTGTAGCCCTCAAATCGGAGTCAACCACTGAACGTACTTCGGGTTGCGGCCGTTGACGATAGCGAGAAACGCGCTTTGAATCTTCTCAGTGATGGCGCCACGCGAGCCCGTGCCGAGTTCGATGCGGTCGAGCTCGCGGATAGGGGTTACCTCAGCCGCGGTGCCAGTGAAAAAAGCCTCGTCGCAGATATAAACTTCGTCGCGCGTGATACGCTTTTCGACCACCTTGAGGCCGAGGTCAGAACAAATCGCAAACACGGCGTTGCGTGTGATGCCGTTCAAGGCACCCGCGCTCAAGTCGGGCGTGTAAACCGCGCCGCCTTTTATGACAAACAAGTTTTCACCCGCACCCTCGCTGACAAAACCCGCAGCATCGAGCAGCAAGGCTTCGTCGTAGCCGTCGTCCAGCGCTTCCATGTTGGCCAGCACTGAGTTTGTGTAATTACTCACCGCCTTGGCCTGCGTCATCGTGATGTTGACGTGGTGACGCGTGTAGCTGCTGGTTTTAACCCGTATACCGCGCTGCATACCGTCTTCGCCCAGGTAAGCACCCCAAGGCCACCCGGCGACCATCAGGTGGATGGTGTTGCCCCGGGGGCTGACGCCAAGCTTTTCGGAGCCTATCCACGCCAGCGGCCGCAGGTAGCAACTCTTCAGCTTGTTCTCGCGCACGACGCTGCATTGGGCCTGCATCACCTCCTCCAAGCTGAAGGGAATCTTCATACGCAAAATCTTGGCGCTGTTGAACAAGCGTTCAGTATGCTCTTGAAGGCGGAAAATCGCCGTTCCGCTGGCCGTGTTGTAAGCCCGCACACCCTCAAAGACGCCGCACCCGTAGTGCAAGGTATGGGTCAACACGTGTATCTTCGCGTCACGCCATGGGACCAGCTTTCCGTCCATCCAGATCACGCCGTCGCGATCTTCCATGGTGTCGTTGCTTGTGCTGGTCATGCGCAGATTCTAAGAGACTGATGACGCACGTGTGCGTCCGCTGGCAAGCCGATGTTTATGGGCTAGCCGCACGGCGCGATCTGTCGATCGATCACCGCATTAAACAAGATCTGCCGTGCGTCCGCGACCTCGTTTGAGGTTGCATTGGCGTGCGAAAGCTGGCCGTTGACAACGCCACCTACAACGCCACCAGGCGCCATGTCCAAGGTGGCGAACTTGATCGACGCCGAAACCGCCGAGCAGTTTCCCTGTTGCCCCACAGGCGGACAAAGTTTCGCGTCACCGACGCCAGCCGGATCTGGGAACCCGCCAATGGCCACCCGCGGAATGTTCACCAGCTCATTGCGTTGCGCCGCGGCTAAACCCTTGCCCCACAAGCGTAGAACGAGTCGTCTGTGTGGATCAAAGCTCCCAAACCGAACAATCAGCGCTTGCCCGTCCCACGGCATGCACTGCATCGTCACACGCGCCGGTTCTGCTTCCACCGCGCCTACAGTGCTCAGCAAAATAGAACAGGCGATGGTACACAGCCAACGGCGATTCGATGTCATCAAATTCCCTGGATCAATTGGCGGAACTCATCCACATCCTCAAAACTGCGGTACACCGAGGCGAAGCGGACGTAGGCCACTTTGT
>JAOTTZ010000265.1 GCA_029864165.1 Burkholderiaceae bacterium | reverse complement strand
TCGCGCAGCAGATAGCGGGTGTAGGACTTGCCGTGGGCGCGGACGGTTGAGACGTCGACATACATAGTGGCTACTACTATAGCCAAATATGAGAGCTAAATCAATAGCAATAAAGCAACGTTTAGTGGCTACAGAAAATCACCCCGCTCCGCGCAAACCCGCATGAATACTCACTTCTTGTCATCTCGCAAGGACACAGAGGGGGAACATCCGGTTCAGACGCAGATCCCTGTGCGGCCATGCGCGCCATTGGAAGTTCGTACGGCCAATAGTACCGACAACGTAGCGTGCCATAGACGCAAAAAAACTGCCCTGATGCGCAGACGAACAATCGCTCGCAGCAACCAGCGCAACTTGTAGCCCGCTGCGCAGCTGATGGCATGCAACGCATCGCCCGGTGCACCTTGGAGCCAGCAGCGATCCATGCGGTGATCAGCCTTCAGGTGTCCAATCGCCGGCTCGATGGCATGGCGCCGGCGTAGCCAGCCCCTTTGCTGTGGACTCAAGCTCTTGAGCCTGCCCCGGTGAATGATGCTCTTGCCCGGACTGTCGGTCTCCACGGCGCGAAACCCCAGGCCCACGACGACTTGGTTGATCTTGGCGGGAATGTCCTGCATCAGGTTGGTGGCTTGCTCGAGCGCAGCGCTCAGGATGTGGCTGTCTAAGGGTTTACCGCGAAGGTGCGTGCGCTGGCTGCGCGTGACGTTGTCGATTGACACGGTCGTTAACACCCTCAAACTTGTGAAGTATTTGCTGGGGTGCACCCGGATAGCGCGCACCGGGGCCACGGATATCCATATGATTGTTTGTTTCGGCCTTACAGACGTGTACGTTGCCTCGTGCTGCGCAGCCCGAGCAAATTCGAACCGACTGCTGACCCCCATGATAAGCAGTTGTTCTTGTTCAACCTTTTTCAGGACCGTCGAGATGCAAAACAGTCGAGTAACCCGTAGCAAGAAAAGTTCGTTGCGCCACCTAGCGGGGATAGCGGTGTTGTTTTTTCCTTTTGTTTTAGCCGAAGCAGCGCCGAACACCGACGCGGCCCGCTACTACCAGGATGCGCTGGGACGGTATGAAAAGCGCGATATTTCAGGCGCCATCGTTCAGCTCAAGAGCGCGCTACAACACGACAAGAGCATGCTGCCGGTGCATGTACTGCTGGGTAAGGCACTGCTGTCCAATGGTGACGTGGTGGCTGCGGAGGTCGCGTTCAATGAAGCGCTGCTTCTAGGGGTGAATCGGGCAGAAGTCATCGTCCCGCTCGCGCAGGCAACTCTTGCTCAAGGCAAACAAGCATTCCTGCTGGAACATCCTCGCTTCAACCCGGCAGGGCTACCCGCGGCCGTGCAGGTGCAACTCTATTTGCTGCGTTCGTCCGCCCTTTCCGATTTGGGCAAACCCAGGGAGGCCCTGAGTGCAATCGAAGCGGCGCGAACCGTTGACGCCAGCTCGGCCGATGTTTGGCTCGCCGAGGTACCCGTTCGCATCCGTGATGAGCAGTTTTCCGAGGCCATGGCAGCCGTGGACAAGGCGCTGAGCATCGCGCCAGACTCGGCCGAGGCGTGGTATCAGAAAGGCGCTGTCGCACATGTTTTGGGCGACCTGGCGGCGACGCTGGCTGCCTATGACCGGGCGTTGCGTATCGATGCGACTCAGCTTGAGGCCAGAGTGGCACGGGCCGGCTTGTACATTGATCTCGGCCGGATGGCAGACGCTGCGGGCGACCTTGCGGAGCTGCAAAAGTCAGCGCCCAAGGAGCCACGTGCGGCTTACCTGAAAGCGCTGGTGGCCGAGCGCGAAGGCAACACTGCCGCTGCGCTAGAAGGCTTGAGGCAAGTGACGGCGCTGCTGGATCCGGTGCCGCTCAGTTTCATCCGCTATCAATCGCAGTTGCTCATGCTCAATGGCTTAGCGCATTTCGGCCTGAACGAGCGTGCAAAGGCCAGGGCCTATCTAGAAGAGTACCGCAAGCTGTACGCCAACAGCCCGGCGTCCAAGCTGCTGGCGAGGATTTACTTGACCGAGTCGGACTTTGTCCGCGCCGTCGAGGTGCTCGAGCAGTATGTGAGCACGCAGCCCAACGACTCCCAAGCCTTGACCTTGCTGGCCTCTGCCTATATGGCACAGGGCAGCCATTCCCGGGCCACCCATTTGATGCAGCAGGCGTTGCGCGTCAACGACGCGCCTGAACTGCGCGCCTCGCTTGGCTTAAGTTTGCTCGGTAGCGTGCAGCCCAGCGACGCCATCGTCGAGCTCGAGGCTGCGTTCAAGCAGGACCCCAAGCAGACGCAAGCCGGCTCCGCATTGGTTGGACTTTATCTGCGGCGCGGCGAAAACGCCAAGGCCCTGCTCGTCGCTAAGCAACTGAGCAAGAGCCAGCCCACCAATCCCGGCTTTCTCAATTTGCTGGGCATGGCCAAGTTTCGCGCCGGTGATTTCACCGGTGCAAAGAGCGCCTTCGAACAAGCGATAAAGCTCGACGATTCGATGTTCGATGCCAAACTTAATCTGGTGCGCCTCGATATTGCGACCAATGCGTTTGATGCGGCGGCGGCCCGGCTTGCCGTGCTGCTAAAGGCCAACGACAAGAATGTGCCGGCCCTGATCGAGATGGCTGCGCTGTCGGAGAAGCGTGGTCAATCCGCCGAAGCCCAGCGGTGGCTACAAAAGGCGGTTGATCACAGTGGCCCGCACGAGTTGCAAGCCGCGCTGGCTTTGGTCGATCTGCACTTGCGAAACGGGCGCATGGCCCCAGCCTTGGAGACCGCTGAGAAGCTTGCGTTCAAAGAACCCGATAACCTGGCGGCTTTGTTGGCCCTGAGCCGGGCCCAGCTGGGCAATAAGGAGCTGCGAGCGGCTCGAACCACGTTGACCAATGCGTCCCGGATCGCGAACGATGTTGCACCCTTGCACGTCGAGATTGCCAATCTGCAACTGGCCGCCGACAACCTTCCAGGCGCCGCGTACAGTCTCGAAAAGGCATTGCACACTGACCCCGAGTTTTTGCCTGCGCGGGCGTTGATGACCGAAGTGGAACTGCGCCAGGGAGAGTTGACAAAAGCTGAGCAGCGCGCTGGGCAAATTGCGCAGGAACACCCGAAACGCGCCATCGGCCACAGCCTGCTCGGTGATATCGAGTCCTCCCGTGGCCGGGCGCAAAGCGCGGTCGACGCTTATCGCCGCGCGCACCGACTTGAACCGTCCACTGAAACGTTGCTGCGCCTGTTTCGCGCGCTGGAGCGCAACGCCAAAGCAGGCGACAGGTCCAGCCACCAGTTGGCCGAGCAATGGCTCAAGGCGCACCCCAAAGATGCTGGGGTCGCCAGGGCGCTGGCAGACACTTATGCGCGCGCTGGCGACTACCAAGCTGCCCGCGCCGCGTACGAGAAGATCGTGCAATCACAACCGAATGATGCGTCTGCGTTGAATAACCTCGCCGGCGTACTGCTGCTGGTCAAAGACCCGTCTGCGATGCGCTACGCTGAGCGGGCTTTAGCGTTGAGTCCGACCAACCCGCAAATCATCGACACCCTCGGTTGGGCGGCGCACCAGGCTGGGCAAACCGACCGCGCCTTACAACTGCTTCGTGACGCACGTCTGCGCGACCCAGGCAATGCCGAGATTCGTTATCACCTTGCTGCGGTGCTTGCCGTCAGTGGACGCAAGAGTGAGGCCCGCGAGGAGCTTGAAGCCGCCTTGAAGAAGGAAGGTGATCCTCGGTTCGAGAGTTCAAAAGCTGCAGAGGCGCTTTTGCGCACCATCAACCAGGGCCAGTAAACACTGCCCAAGCCCCGTTCCCCCACGGGCTCCGCACGGCGTTGCATTGCTCGCCGGATGTCCAACCCGGCTGCGCTTCGCGCTTTTCCGCGGGTTTTGTTGATGTTTG
>JAOTTZ010000264.1 GCA_029864165.1 Burkholderiaceae bacterium | reverse complement strand
AGACGCTCGATCGCCACGGTGAGCGCATGGAAGAGGTTCCCATGGCCGTTCCGGCGCTACTGCACGCGCAACTGCTGGCCATGCACGGCGCCGATTTGGCCATCGTGGCGGGGCAGGGTAGCGATGCGCTTTGGACCGAGGCGCAGCCGGCGTTTGCGCCGCTGATCACCCTGGTGCATGGCGCCGCTGCATCGATACCGCTGCTCGAAAGACGCAACGTGGGTGAGGCCTACCTGTGCCGCCACGGTAGCTGCGAGCCGCCCGCGCAGTCGGTCGAAGCGCTACGCCAACAGCTGGCGCGGTGGCATTCGGATTTGACAGGCAAGTTCACAGCACGAGGCGGTGCTGCCTGAGGGCGTTCCCGCGCTTGGGAACCTTGTTTGCTTTCGCGAACGCGATGCGGGTACGGTATATTCACCAGCCGTGTTGTGTTCTATCACCGCGACGAAGTATTTTGGTGGGTTGGCGCGGTTCTGGAATGTGAGGGTAATACGCCCCATCCCGCCATTGCGTCGACAATGGCTCTCTCGGCGGCGGGTTTACGGCCGCGAAGTGAATTCAACCCAATTCCCCTGACAAGGAGAGCAAGATGGTAGTGATAATGAGGCGGAACCTGAAACATACTTCTTCTCTGCAGAGGAGAAGCTCACTTCGGATCGGTGCGGCTGCAATTGTCGGCGTTGCACTGTTTTGGGGCGCTCAGGTGAACGCCAGCACGTCATATCGCCTCACTGACCTGGGCAATCTTGGTGCGTACACCAACGAGTTTGGTACCTCCCGTGGCGCCGGGGCCTCTGCAATCAACAACGTAGGTGACATTGTTGGCTTTAGCTGGGGGCCCACTGGTGCTGAGGCTTTTGTTTGGTCGCCGCGCTCGGGCATGCGGGGGCTTGGCTATCTCGATCCGAACAACCTCCCTAATCCTGAAAGTTGGGCTACCGCGATCAATAGCGCCGGTCAAACGGTTGGCGCGAGCGTAACTCAAGACCACGGCGATAGAGCGGCGTTTTGGTCGACCAATGGCCAGATCGAGAGCATCGCAGAGGTAGGCGGCTCGCGCACCGATAGCTATAGCTACGGCACCGGGATCAATAACAGCGGCATGGCCGTGGGTTATGGCTTCACAGCTGGCGACAAAGTAGCCTTCACGTGGACAGCGGCCGATGGCACCAAGTTGCTGCGGCCTCAGCCCGGCTTTACCGTCGATGGCACGGGCGGCATCAACGCTTCGGGTCAGTTCACCGGCGTCGCGTATGACATCATCGGTCGTCGAAGCCGAGCGTTCATTTGGGATTCCGCCGACAAAATACGGCTACTCGATCCGCTGAGTTCTGGCGAGACTTTCAGCGCGGCTGTTGCCATTAATAATGCGGGGACGGTTGTTGGTCGCTCCATCGATTCGACCACATTCAGCCAACATGCGTTTATCTGGGATACGCAGACCGGTATGCGTGACCTGGGCACTTTGTCCGAAGGCCTCAATGAGGTGTTCGCCAACGCGATCAACAATAGCGGACACGTGGTAGGACGCGCCGGCGAAGGGGCGGGCGATTCGCGAGCATTTGTGTGGGCCTCTGATCTAGGTATGAAGGACTTGAACCTCCTCGTAGATCAAGACGACCCCCTGCACGGACTAGTGACGCTGGACGACGCAACGGGGATCAATGACCTTGGTCAGATTGTCGCCAACGCCTTTTACGAAGGCAGTCCGCACGCCTACCTACTCACACCGGTGCCGGAACCTGGTTCAGTTTTGCTCATGCTGCTCGGCCTTCCCATGGTCGCGAGCGCTCGAAAATACTGTCCACGCCCTGCGGCGCGCAGGACGTCAGCGTTTTGACTAACAACCGATCGTGAACGCCGTGATTCGCGTGGCGCTGAGCGTGGGGCTCTTAGCTCGCCCGTCGCCGCGCCGCCACGCCGAGCACACCCAGGCCTGCCAGTAACAGCAGCATCCGGTTCGGTTCGGGCACGGCCGCGCTCAGTCGTACGTTGTCGAGCTCAGCAAAGTCATTGGGGCCACCCGCGCCGCCCGTGGTTTTCCAATCGGCATTGATATAAAGGGCGTCTAGCGCACCCAGTACGGCGACGAAATCGCTTTCGGAGGTAGGGCCGAAGACGGGACCCGTAGCGTTGAGCCCGGTGAGTTTGCGCCACGTGTTCGACGCTGACAATGTGGCCGTGTACGGGGTAAGCGCAGTTTCTGGTGCACCGCCAAACCACCCCAGGTATGTGCCCCCGGAGCGCAGTATCAGCGTCGGCCAAATTTCGTCCGCATTCTGGTCGCGCTCGGTGTCACTCAACTCGAAGGTCAACGTGCCGCCTGCATACCCTGCCATGTCGCCCAGAAACTTGGCCGGGGCTGAAAACACATTCCAGGGGTGCAAGTCCGGCGAGGCAATGCGTTGACCCGCCGGGACGTACTGTGGCGCCTCACCACCGCCACCTGGTGACAAAAGGTTGTGCATGGTCCAGTCTTCGGCGTCTACCTCAAAGCGGCTCTCGACGACCGCTGGGCCTGCATTCGCCGCAGCCATGCAGATCACCGTGGACAGCAGCGCTAGGGTTTTCGTGAGGGTATTCGGCATAGGTTCTCCCGTCTTGCTGTTGACTTCATCGCACGCTAACGCGTGGTTTGCCAGCCCATTTATAACTTATTCCCGATCGGGCGGAGAGCGGACTGTCGCGACGACAAGAGCGCGACAATCGAAGTGGTCAAGTATCTCAACAGGCGCCCTGCTGTACTTGCCAGGCCGACCAAATACACGCAAGAGCCCGCGCCAAGTGTTGCCCATGGCTTGATCGACGTCAATCTGAGCCTGTCTTTTGCAGGTTAAACTGAGTTTCGACGTGGATTGCCCGCGAAAAGTGAAAAAGCTCGTGACCGTATCAAAGGAGACCAAGAATGCATCTTGCCGCAGTGCCGTTTCTCTTACTAGTAGTGCTCGCCTTTACGGGCTGCAGCCCACGCGAGGGAGGTGCGTCTGCGCCAACCGCGGCTGACAACGCGGCAGACACTGGCGCGGAAACCGGCGGCTCGCGCAAAGGTGACTTCGGTCCGCCGCAGGGCGAGCCGATCAAGGCCGTGCTGACCAGCCCGCCGCAGGTGCCGCCAGCGGTGAACCGATCGACACCAGCCAAGGTGATCGTGGAAATGGAAGTGATCGAGAAAAAAATGCCGATCTCCGAAGGTGTGAGCTACACCTTTTGGACTTTTGGCGGCACGGTGCCGGGCAGCTTCATCCGCGTGCGCCAGGGCGACACGGTCGAGTTCCATTTGAAGAACGCGCCCGATTCGAAGATGCCGCACAACATCGACCTGCACGGCGTTACCGGGCCCGGCGGCGGCGCGGCGTCTAGCTTTACCGCGCCGGGGCACCAGTCGCAGTTCACTTTCAAGGCGCTCAATGCCGGGCTGTACGTCTACCACTGCGCCACCGCGCCGGTGGGCATGCACGTGGCCAACGGCATGTACGGCTTGATCCTCGTCGAGCCGCCCGGCGGCCTGCCGAAAGTGGACAAGGAGTACTACGTGATGCAGGGCGATTTCTACACCACCGGCAAGTACCGTGAAAAGGGCCTGCAGCCGTTCGACATGCAAAAGGCAATCGACGAGCACCCGACCTATGTGCTGTTCAACGGCAGCGAAGGTGCGCTGACGGGCGAGAAGGCGCTCACCGCGAAAACGGGAGAGACGGTGCGCCTGTATGTAGGCAACGGTGGGCCCAACCTTGTGTCGAGCTTTCACGTGATTGGCGAAATTTTCGACAAGGTTTGGTTCGAAGGCGGTAGCCGGTTTCAAGAAAACGTGCAGACCACACTCATTCCGGCCGGCGGCGCCGCGATGATGGACTTTCATCTCGAAGTGCCGGGCAGCTATGTGCTGGTTGACC
>JAOTTZ010000263.1 GCA_029864165.1 Burkholderiaceae bacterium | reverse complement strand
CGTTCAACCACGCCGTATGCCCGAATTCATCGCGCAGATCCGGGTCGGCACCCTTGGCCAGCAGCGCCTGTACCAGCGGCAGGTTTCCGGCACGCGCGGCCAGCATGAGCGGTGTGGCACCCACAGGGGTGAAATGGTCGACCCCATGCATATCGCACAAGTGCAGTATGTCCTTGAAGTTCTTCGCCGCGTAGGCCTGCAGGTGGCGCTGGCGCAGCGCGGCGACAGTGCGGCGAGTGTGGTCTTCCCGACGGTCCCATTCGGGCCTCTCGAACTGGCGCACAAGCGTGCAGCCCGCCGAGTTGAACACGCCTTCCGTGACCATGCCCTTAGACGCCAAAAAGGGCGTGGCGGCCAGTCGCTCGATCCAGCGTTGCTGGCCGTGCCACAGTGCGTAGTCGAACAGGGTCTGCCGCAGCTTGCTGCTCGGATGCGCGGGGTCAAGCGCCTTGGGTGCCAGCTCTTCGATCAAGCTGCGACTCCACGGCACCCACGGCACCGGCTTGCCTTGCAGAAAGGTCTCACGAATCGCCTTGGCTTGTTCATCCTTGCCCTGCAACTCGAGCTTGCGCGCTTCCTGCGCCCATTCTTCGCGCGTTGAGCTCTGCGTCGCATCGGTGCGGGCCTCGCCGACGCGCAGGCCCAGCAGGTCGAGCAGTTGGTGAGCGCTGTCGGATTCGATGATCGTCAGGCTCTGCACCGCACGCGTCATGGCGACGTACAGCGCGTTGACGTAGAACTTGTAGAGCTCCAGCGACTTGTCGCCCTTGTCCTTGGCGCGGCGATATTCAAGCTCGTCGCCCATGAGGTTTTGCGGTGCGACGCCTTCGCACACCTCCGCATAGGCCGCACGCTGCCCTGAGACTATGTTCAGCAGCACGACGTGTGGGTACTCCAACCCCTTGGCCTCGTGCACTGAAAACACAAGTGGTGTGCGCAAGTGCTCCCTTGCGGCAGGCTTGTCTTCGTCCCGCAGCACGATCACGGCATGGCGCGCCGATGTGCGCGTTGCGGCATCAATCTGCTTGAGCGCGCTGTCCTTGGCCTGGATGAGCGTCACCTCGCCAGGCTCGCTCGACGTGCTTTGCACCAGGAAGTTGCTCTCGCGGTCGACCGAGCCGAAGCGAGCTTGCTTGATCTTGAGCAGCGTGTTGGCCAGCGCCGTTACCGCCTGTGTGTTGCGAAAGTTGGCCTGCAGCATCTGAAGTTGCTGCCGCTGTGCCGCCTCGCCGGCCAGGCCTTGCCAAAACAGCGTTTTGACTGCGGCCCAGGAGAAGAAGTTGGGATGGACAATTTGGTTGGCGTCGCCGCACAGCAAAAACTGCCCCGGCGTCTTCAGGCACGCCAACACCAGCGCGAGCTGAACGCTGGTGAGGTCTTGCACTTCGTCGATGACGATGAAGTCGTAAGCGCTCTGCGCCAAGGGTTGCCAGTCATGCGCAACGAGGTTCAAGTCGAACTGCGCGGTCTCGCTCAGCCACTGACGGTAACGCCCGAACAGGGTATGCGCTGCTTCTCGCGCGCTTGGAGCCAACAAGCTCTGACGCGGGCCCAGCGTCAGATAGTCGGGCAGGCTCAATGGCCCACTGGGCTGTGCGCTGATGACGCCACGGAACTCTTCGAAGAGGGCATGGGCGTCAATGTCGCCCAACGCCTTGGCGGCCGCGCGGTGGCGGTCAAACCAGCCACGAAAGGCGTTGAAGCTGAGCTCGCGGCCTGGGGGTACCCGCAAGGTTTCGAGAAACTCGCGGTAGCTCAAAAATTCGGCTTCTTGCGCCGGGTTCTCGTAGCCATGCGCGTCGTACAGCGCGCGCGCCGACTGCGCCAGGTAGGCCGATTGCGTGACGTACAGCACCCGGCCTTCGGCTTCGCGCAGTTTGACGAGTGTGACAGCGGTCTTGCCTGAACCGGCCGAGCCGACCAGCACGAGCGGCGCGGGCATGCGCCGCACGGCTTCTTGCGCATCATCAAAAACGAGAGGTTTGTCGAGCAGCTCGAACTCGGCGCGCGTCGGGTGCAGCCAGCGCAGCGGCGCGGTTTCGGCGGCGGGCAAGCTTGCCGGGTCGGCGCGCGCTTCGTGCTCGATCTTGGCCTCGTCCACTGGCGCACCGCGCAAAAAGCGCGACTTGTCGTAGGCGTGGTTCTCGATGACCTCCAGCGCCAGGCACACCGTCTGGCCCCCATGGCGCGCGAACTGCAGCAGCAATCGGTTGGCGTGATCGAGCTTGGCACGGTAGTACCCGCCCGCGTGGAGCTTCTTGACGTCTGGGCTCTTGAAGTCGCCGGCTTCGATGGCAGCGCGCACCTTGGCAAACGCCGGCTTCACGCGACGAAGGTCGAGGTCCTTGTACTGGAGAAATCGCATGGGCAGGGCTCTGTATTTTCCAGGTCTGGGTAACGGTCTATCGCTGTTCTGCAAGCCCACCGCGCGGTTCTGCGTCCAACGCGTCGATATCCATCGTGGTACCAGTGGCGCGCAGCACGCGCCCCGAGACCCATCGCAGGGTTCGCGGTAAAGCTGCATGCAGCTCACCCCTGGCATCGGACGCTCACTCTATCAAAAACTCAAGGTGCGCCGCGGCTGCTTTTGGCCAACCGTTTGCAGGTGGAACTGCGCGCCTCGGATCTTGAGTCACTGCTTGGACAAGGCCATCGTGCGCGGCTTGTTTGGGGCTATGTCGTGAGTCAAGACTTGAGCCGGCTGTTCAATGCCATCAAGGCGCGTGGCGCTGCGCCTGGGCGTGCTGCAATCGACCCGCGCATTTTGTTCGCGCTGTGGCTGTACGCCACGCTCGACGGGGTGGGCAGCGGGCGTGAAGTCACGCGCTTGAGCCGTGAGCACGATGCCTACCGCTGGATATGCGGTGGTGTAGCGATCAACTACCACGCGCTCAACGACTTTCGTGTTGCCAAAAGGCTTGTAGCTCGGGCAGCTCTCCATGGCCGAAATCACATGCACCAGGCCCGGGGCATCGCCGCGGGCAGCCAGCACGCGAGCCACCAGTTCTTCCTTGCGGATGTGGCTCTTCTTAGCGTGCTCGATCTGGATGCCCCCGGCTGCGCAGACCTCCTGGGCGCGATGACGGATGCGCTCACGCAGCGGTTCGGCAAAGCGCGCGTAGTCAAAGATGCGAATGCCTTGCGCGTACAGAAAGCTCGTCATCCTGCCCGCATAGCACGCCCCGGGCAACGTGCCCGTAACGATGATGCAGTCGTAGCACGACAACACACCATGCAGATTCACCGAATACCGTTCAGTCAACTCCCCG
Organism: Burkholderiaceae bacterium; assembly: GCA_029864165.1. Classification (GTDB taxonomy): domain Bacteria; phylum Pseudomonadota; class Gammaproteobacteria; order Burkholderiales; family Burkholderiaceae_C; genus CAIKUF01. Next base: position 625 of record JAOTTZ010000263.1, on the reverse strand, counting down.
TCGCAGCAATGGTCGATCACCTCGCTATTGGTGGACCAACTATCGTGTTACCTGTTTGGTTCCGGCTCCGCCGGCTTAGCAATAAGGAGGAAAGCTTGCTCTAATTTGATAGGTACGGTGGTCAATTTTGAATCGGCGCGGACAGGCCTTACCATACTGCGACACTAGCTCTTGCTTGTACCTGTCGACGTAGCCTTGCACGACCGGCCTTGCGCGGAGACTGACCGATGACCAACATGCCAGCGACCCTGGATCCCCGACCCGATGGCCGGGCTGTGGCAGGCGCACTGTCGCCCCAGCCCATCAGCGACGAGGTGTTGCTCGAGAAATACGCCAAGGGCGACGAGCGAACTGCCGACGACGTGAATCGCCGAGTTGCGCGAGCGCTTGCGCAGGCCGAGGCGGCTGAGCAGCGCGAGCACTGGGAGGAACGCTTTGTGCAAGCGCTGCGACAGGGCTTTATCCCGGCCGGGCGTATTCAGTCAGCGGCCGGTTCGCTCTTGCAGGCTACGCTGATCAACTGCTTCGTGCAACCGGTGGGCGACTCTATCGCGCAGCTGGAGGACGGCCACCCCGGCATCTACACCGCGCTGGCCGAAGCCGCCGAGACGATGCGCCGCGGCGG
>JAOTTZ010000262.1 GCA_029864165.1 Burkholderiaceae bacterium | reverse complement strand
GTGACAGCTAATGACGTGATCATGCCTCTACTTCTTGCACGGATAGGTCTCGACCAGGGCTGCGCCAATGGTTTTCGTGAACACCCAGCGCTGAGCACCGGGATGTTTGGTGACGTAAACCTGAACTGCACTGATTAGGCTTTCGACGTGGAACCCCTCCGGCAAACAGAAAGGCTTGCTGGTAGCGGCGACGTTATCGTCGTAGATCGTAAGGCCGTTAGTGATTCCAAGCATTAGGCTATAGGCCTTGCTTCCGCCGATGTGAGCATCGTTCGGATTCCGCAACTGATTGAGCAACCAGGCTGTGTCGTTCGCCATCGCACCAGAAGTTGTGACGAGGAGAGTCAGCACTAGCAGAGCTTGGCGAGCGTGGGTTCGAAAGTTCATTGGACTAACAGTGCGGCGTTGAATGGGGTTTGTGCTGCCTAACGTTTGAGTTCACCGGCTACCGAAGGCAGTCCGGTGCAACGAAGGGTTACGGCTCTTTGGCGACAGTTGCTTGATGGCGCGCAAGCCCGTGAGTAAAGAGACCTTCCTTCTCATCCGTGCGTGCGGCATGCATGCGTGTCAGCACCGCTTTCACGTCTTCGCGCGCGCGTTCTGCGAAATCCTTGTCTTGGATGAGCATTTCCCAGTCAGTTTTAAGGCGGACGCCCAGATAGGCGTCAAGGCGATCGTCTGCATCGCGCTCTTCGGGTATTTCGAGCTCGACCGACCTCCCGTGAGCAATCGTGTTGCGAAAGTCCAGTAGCTTCGCGACCGTCTGTAGTGGTCTTGAGCCGGCCCCGTGCGGAAAAGAGACGCCGAGCGTTTCGCATAGGAGTTCGAGCTTGGCCCGAGGGGAAAGGCGGTCGAGCTCGGACCAGCACTTGAACGTGCGCTGGCCTACGTGGTTCAAATAGGCCTCAAAGGTGAAGGCAGTTAGCACGGCGCTCGATAGGAACTGCCAAGACGAACCTGTCGGCTGTTCAACACCAACCTTCAACACGTATCCTGATGCATGCCATAGCTCCGAATAGGTGCGAACCGTTCGTGCTTTGGTGACGACGGCTTTAGGTGGTTTCGACATGGCTTTTGAAGAGCCCTAATTGTGTTTAGACATACGAGGTGGCGCACAGCAAGTTGGTCTAATACGCCGCAGATTTTGCAAGGCTAACAGTCGTTTCCTCTCGTAAGGCACCCCCAAACGATACCCCTCAGCGGCGAGCGTGCGGCAGCTTAGGGCGCCCAAATTCTCGTGGATGAAAGCCGACTTCGCGCACACGTCTTACAAGCACGACGACAACGTGTCGGACGGCAATCAAGGCACCAGCGCCAGCCGCATCTTCGCTGACCCTCCAGCCCTGTGCCCGGGCGCGGTGCCTATCCGCTCGCAAATCATCAACGCGAGGCGCTGCAAACCGGCCCAGGGATCGTCGGGCCAGTGCGGGTGCTTGAGGCCTTTGACCAAGCCGTCGCACACGCTGCCAGCGTCCACCAGTTCAGCCAATGCTTGCTCGCTCAACTGCGGCAACACGCGTTCGAACAAACGTTCTTTCGCACCCCAGATGCGGTTCTCGCGCAGCGCCATCGGCATGGGCTTGCCGGCGCTGAGCGCAGCCTTGACACGCTTTAACGCGAGGATGTCGCTTGCCAGCGTGTAGTGCACGAGCACTGCGCCCTCGCCTTCGGCTTGCAGGCCGTCCAACATGCGTAGCGTGCGCCCCACTTGGCCAGCGAGCACCGCCTCACCGAGTTTGAACACGTCGTACCGCGCAACGTTGAGCACAGCCGCCTCAATCTGCTCGAAGCTGAGTTCACCTTTGTCGTGCAGCAGCCCCAACTTTGAGATCTCTTGGTGCGCCGCAAGCAGGTTGCCTTCGACCTGGTCGGCAAAGAACGCGAGCGTCTTCTGTCCCGCCTCTCCCGCCTGCACGCGCTGACCCTGAGCGGCCAAGCGTTGTGCAATCCACTGCGGCAGGGCGGCCCGCTCTATGGTGTCCACGCGCAGTACGACACCGGCGCCGTCCAACGCTGCGAACCAATCGCTGCTCAATTGACTGCGGTCCAGCCTGGGCAAGGCGACAAGGGTGACCACGTCATCTGACAGCTTTTCGCAGTAGTGTTGCATGGCGTCCGCCCCGTCTTTGCCCAACTTGCCTGTGGGGATGCGGATCTCTACGACTTGTTTGTCGGCGAACAAGCTCATCGCTTGCGAGGCGCCGAGCAGCCCGCTCCAGTCGAAGTGGGCGCCCAGCACGGTGTGCACCTGCCGCTCGCTGTGGCCGGCCTTGCGCGCGGCCGCTCGAATCATGTCGCTGGCTTCCTGGACCAACAGCGGTTCGTCGCCGTGCAGCGTGTACACCGGCTGCAAACCTCGAGCAAGGTGTTGCGCAAGTTGGTCGAGGCGGACTTGCATGTCAACGCTCCGTCAAATCTTTTGCACCGCGGCCAGACGGCGCATGACCTGGGAGACGATTTCGCTTTGCATCGCGCGATAGATCAGCGCCTCTTCGTATTCCTTGCCCAATGCTGCACCTTCGTCGTAGCTCATGTCGCGGCTGAGCGCAATTTCGGTCGGTGCGATCAGTTCCTTGCCCGCGGGAGTGCGCAACCAGAAGCTCAGCCGCGCGCGCAGTTGCAGCTCACGCACCAAGCCGGCGGCGGTAGAAGCCACCACGCCCTTGTGGCGCGCCTCGGCCAGCACCTCGAATATGACTTGCGGCGGTGCGTCGGCATCCACCACCCGGGTGTTGCTGCTGGCCTCGATGTGGCGCCGCAACTCATCTGCCAGTGGGGAACTGGGCTTGAAGCCAACCAGCTGCACGGTGCGGAATCGCAGTTCGGGCGCGCGGCGTAGCGAATAACCACACCCTGCGAGCAGGCTGGCGTGCAAAGCGCCAAGCAGGGCGCGCCGGTTCATCGCGCTCACTCCGGCATGGCGGTGCGCGCCATCACAATATCGACCATCTGCTCATGGCGCTCAAACATCTCGTAAGTTTGCGCGTAGCGGGAGAAAAGTAAGTCCACGGTGCTCTGGTTGATGGCGCGAATGTCCCCCATTGGGTGAAACACTGGTGGTCGCGTTGGCCAGTACATTATCCAGTGTGGCCGCGACCAGTGGCCCGTTGCTGGTCCGCTGGAGGCTAGGTGGCTGTGCCTGAACACTACCGGCAGTCCTCGCGTTCCCCATGCAATCTCATTTCGAACCCCTTGAAAGCTGGTGGACGGCACCCATCTGCCCCAGCTTGGGGGGATCCCGCAAACATGTCAAGCACTGAACCCACACAAGAAAATCTGGGCGAGCCGGCCCAGGACACACCGGCCGCGGACGCAGAGTCTTCGTCCGAGGTAAAGCTGGCCAGTTTGGAAGCCCGCCACGCCGAAATGGCCGACGCTTACCTGCGCGCCAAGGCTGAGGTTGAGAATGCTCGCCGGCGCGCGGAAGAAGAGGCCAGCAAAACGCGCAAGTACGCGGTGGAAGCCTTCGCCGACAGCTTGTTACCCATCAAGGACAGCCTTGAGGCGGCACTTGCGCTGCCAGACGCAAGCGCGGCGCAAGTGCTAGAAGGCGTACACGCGACCTTGCGCCAATTGACCGCCGCGCTTGAGCGCAACAAAGTGGTAGAGATCAACCCACCGGCGGCGGCCAAATTCGACCCGAATCACCATCAAGCCATCAGCGTCGTGCCGGCAGATCAAGAGGCCAACACGGTTGTCAGCGTACTGCAAAAGGGCTATCTCATCGCCGATCGCGTCCTGCGCCCGGCCCTGGTCACGGTGGCCGCGGACAAGCAGGCGTCATCATGAGAACCAGGTGACAGACATGGGTAGGTTACTGGCTTGAAAGGTTTCCGCTTATCCACATGTAAGCCACAGGCGGGTTTTTAGTTTTCAGGAGCAATCAAATGGGCAGAATT
>JAOTTZ010000261.1 GCA_029864165.1 Burkholderiaceae bacterium | reverse complement strand
TATTGCGGCCGCACGCAAGGAGGTCTGGTTGGCCACCTACATCTTTCACGACGACGCGGCCAGCGGCAGCGTTGTGTCGGCGCTCGTCGCTGCGGCTCATCGAGGCGTACTCGTGAGCATCGTGGTCGATGGTTTTGGCGCAGGGGCCGGTTGGCATGCACTCGAGCGCAAATTGCGCAATGCCGATCTGCGCGTAGCCGTGTTTCGCCCCTTGCACCGGTGGTGGAACTGGTTGCAGCCAGGGCAACTGAGACGCTTGCATCAAAAATTGTGCGTGATCGATGCAGAAGTGGCTTTCGTCGGCGGGATCAATTTGATTGACGACCGGTTCGATGTGCGCCTCGGCTGGAACAACCAGCCCCGGCTCGACTATGCGGTGCGCGTGCACGGCCCAGTGGCTCAAACGGTGCAGCACGTTGCCCGCGCCGTATGGACGCGAGCGTCTCTTGGCCGCGCTTGGCGTGATGAAGTCTCTGCCCTGGCGCGAAGCGCACGGCCGCTTGTGCGCGCCAAACGGTTGCTCAAGAAGATGCGCACCTTCGCGCCGTCGCCGCGGCAGCCGCCTCCAGCCGATACGTTGCCGATGCGCGCTGCGCTCCTGGTGCGCGATAACTTGTTCCAACGGCGCAGCATTGAACGCGCATACGTCCAGGCCATACGCAACGCGCAGCATGCTGTGGACTTGATTTGCCCCTACTTTTATCCCGGCAATGCGTTTCGCCGCGCGTTGCGAGGCGCAGCCGCACGTGGTGTGCGCGTGCGGCTGTTGATGCAAGGGCGCTGGGACTATCGGCTTGCCGAGTTGGCGGCCTATGCGCTGTACGACGAAATGCTGGCCGGCGGCGTGCAGATCTACGAGTACACCCCCGCGCACTTGCACGCCAAGGTGGCCGTCATTGATCACGACTGGGCCACGGTCGGCAGTTCCAACATAGACCCTTTGTCGCTACTGCTGAATTTGGAGGCTAACGTCGTTGTTCGCGACCGAGAATTTGCGGCCGAGTTGCGGCAAGAATTCGAAACAGTGCTGGCGACTTCGACCGCGATTGACCACGCCAACCGCGACGGTAGGTCCATGAGTTTTTTGCGGCGCGGCTTTATTGCATCGGTTGCGCGACTGTATCTGCGCATTGCGGGCGCCACTGGCCGCTACTGAATGCCGACGCCCTTAAGAACCTATCCGCGAATAAGACGGCCGAGGTAAGGTTGACGTTCAGCTTGGCACCAACTGCCGGTGTTTTGAGATCGACATCAGTATCCCCAGCCCCATGCCGACCGTGATCATTGCCGTGCCCCCATAGCTGATGAAAGGCAACGGGACACCGACCACCGGAAGAATGCCGCTGACCATTCCCATGTTGACAAAGGCGTAGGTGAAGAAGCTCATTGTGATAGCGCCCGCCAACAATCGAGCGAACTGAGACGGCGCTGCGGAAGCAATCATCAGGCCACGCAAAATCAAAAAGGTGAATCCCAGTAGCAAGACGGCGCTCCCAAGCAGCCCGAACTCTTCCGCGAATGCGGCAAAAATAAAATCGGTCGTCCGCTCCGGTATGAACTCCAGATGTGTCTGTGTTCCTTTGGTGAGACCTTTGCCGATCAGACCGCCAGAACCTACGGCGATCATGCCCTGAATGGTATGAAAGCCTTTGCCCAGCGGGTCGGTGGTGGGGTCGAGCAGGGTGCAGACTCGGTGTTTCTGGTAGTCGCGTAGCAGTGGCCACTTTGCCTCGGGTTTGCAAATCAAACCTTCAGACGCGATGAGCGTAACGATGGCCAGTATCACCATCACTAGCACCGGAATGATCAATCGCCAAGTCAGGCCGGCGAAGAAAATCACGTAGAGTCCTGTTGACAGGATCAGCAGGCTGGTTCCGAGATCAGGCTGCTTGGCGATCAGCCCCACCGGCAGCGCCAACAACACTGCCGCCACCACAAAATCAAGTGTTCGTGGCGCGCTTTCGCAACGTTGAAACCACCATGCCAACATCAGCGGCATGGCGACCTTGAGAATTTCGGACGGCTGTATCACCACACCCAAGTCGAGCCAGCGCGTGGCTCCTTTCTTGGAGACACCAAACATCAGCGTCGCCGCCAGCAGCGCGACGCCAAGGGCGTAGGTCGGCACCGCCAACGCCTGCAGCCGTTGCGGCGAGATCTGCGCCACGAGGAACATAACGCCGACCGCCAATAGCAAGTTACGACCATGGTCGATAAAACGCGTCGCCTGATCAAGACCTGCCGAATACATGATCACCAACCCCGCAACCGCAAGCATGGCCGCGGCCGCCAGCAACAGACCGTCGAAGCCCACGAACACTTGCTTAGCGCGTTGCCACAGCGAAGGCGTTTGAAATACAGCGTTCATCTCGCGTCCGCCGGTTTGCGCGCTGGCGTCAGTGCGCCGCTAGCGGCCCTGATGGGGGCTGATGCGGCAACAGGGCCTAACATCGCCGGTGTCGTAAGCGCCTCGACTTGTACCCCCGGCAACGCAACCAAGCTTGCGTCACGCTGTTTGCCAATGGGTGCGCGGGACTGGCCTAGTTGAGTGGCTGCGATGTCCTCTTGACTGGGGTACTTGCCGAGCAGCAAGTAGTCGAACACGCGCCGCGCTATGGGAGCAGCAGCGACCGCTCCAAAGCCAGCGTTTTCCAGCACCATCGCCAGCGCAATGCGCGGCTGATCCAACGGTGCGAAAGCTATATACAGCGCGTGATCTCGGTGTTGTTCCTGGATCACAGCAGCGTCGTACTTCTCGGTTTGGCTCAACGCGATCACCTGTGCGGTGCCCGTCTTGCCGGCCGTGCGGTACGGTGCGCCACCGAAGCTGCGTGCAGCGGTACCCTCTTGCGTCACTCCAAAAAGCGCCCGGTGGATAACCGCGACGTGCTCGTGCTTGAGCGGTATGGCGTCGAGCGCCGGCCCCGTTACTTGATTCTGCATACGGGTTTCGGCATTCTCGATCTGGCGCACAACATGGGGCGTATAACGCTTTCCGCCGGCCGCTACAGTAGCGGTGGCCTGCGCCAACTGCAGCATCGTGAACGCGTTATAGCCTTGGCCGATACCGAGCGAAATGGTTTCGCCAGCGTACCAACGCTGTTGCTCGGGTTCGCGGTATGCCGCTCGCTTCCACGCCGTAGAGGGCAACGTGCCCTTGATCTCACCGAGCAAGTCGATTCCGGTCAATTGCCCGAAACCGAGTTGCGTCATGAAGCCGGCGATCGTATCCACCCCCATATCGTTGGCAAGCGTGTAGTAGTAGGTATCGCACGACTCCACGATCGACTTGTACATATCGACGACACCGTGGCCGTCTTCCTTGTCATCTCGGAATTTGTGGTTGCCGAACCAGTAGTAACCGGGGTCAGAGATCGCCTGTTGCGGCGTACGCTTGCCCAGGCTCAATGCCGCCAATGCCATGAAGGGCTTATACGTTGAACCAGGTGGGTAGATACCACGCAATGCACGGTTAAGCAGCGGCTTGGCGGGCGACGTGTTGAGCGCCTCCCAGTTGTCTGCATCGATCCCGTCGACAAACCAATTGGGGTCGAAGTTGGGCTTGCTGACGAAGACCAGAATCTCCCCGTTGAGCGGGTCTATCGCAACCAGTGCGCCGCGGCGTTCGCCGAACAACCGCTCCACCAGCGCCTGCAAGCGAATATCGATCGCCAATGTCAGCTTGTTGCCGGGAACGGCAGGGTTGCTCTTTAAGCGACGCACCGCACGGCCCCCCGCAGTGGTCTCCAACTCTTCAAAACCGGTGGTGCCGTGTAAATCGGCTTCGTAGCTTTGCTCTACGCCAAGCTTGCCGATGTACTCGGTCCCTCGGTAGTTGGATGCATCGAGCGAGTCCTCGATCGCCGATTTTTCGTCCGGGTTGATGCGCCCGATGTAGCCC
>JAOTTZ010000260.1 GCA_029864165.1 Burkholderiaceae bacterium | reverse complement strand
GACGCGATCTTGAGCGCTCCGACGCGGTTACCCAGGGCGACACAGCGCTCCAACGGCCAGTCGCGTTCGAGGCCATAGAGAAGCGCGCCTCGAAATGCATCGCCACATCCGGTGGGATCGACCGGCCTATCAGCTGGAATCCCCGGAATATGTGTGCGCACTCCCTGCTGCCACAGGTCGCAGCCCATGGCGCCCAGGGTGACGATTACGCCGCGCAAGTGCGAACGCGACAACTCTTCCAGCGTCAGGTGGGTGCGCTCACACAACATTTGTGCTTCATAGTCGTTTACCGCCACCCAACTTGCTTGCGCAATAAAGCAACGCAACTCGTCGCCACCGAACATCGGCAGGCCTTGGCCGGGGTCGAAGACGAAAGGCACCTTGGCCGCTGCCAGCTGGGCCGCGTGTTCAAGCATGGCGTCGCGTCCGTCAGGCGCGACGATAGCCACCTTCACGTCTGAACGTTGCTGCACGGTGGTACGGTGAGCAAACTGCATGGCCCCGGGGTGAAAGGCCGTAATCTGATTGTTGTCGCTGTCGGTGATGATGATGGCCTGCGCAGTGTAGCTATCGGATGCCACCAACACAAACTCTGTGCTTGCGCCCCATGAGCGCAGACGCTCTAGGTATCCTTGTCCGTCCGCGCCGACAGCGGCCATAACCAAGGGCTCGCCGCCGAGTTGACGCAGGGTATAGGCGATGTTGCCAGCGCAGCCTCCGAATTCGCGCCGAAGCGTCGGTACCAGGAACGACACGTTCAGGATGTGAACTTGCTCGGGCAGGATCTGCTGTGCAAAACGGCCTGGGAAGTTTGTGATCGTGTCAAACGCAAGGGATCCGCAGATCAATGCTGCCATGAATACTCCAATAGCTTGTGAGCGGGTTAGGGGTAAAAAGCTTCGACGGTGTAGCCCGTTGTGTGTTTGCTCGCGCCAGCAAGCACAAGCCCCAAAGGGGTCTCCATGGCCGGCATCAAGACACCGGCAGGGTGGTTGAAATCTGCCGGCATCAGCGTGCGCCGCGCCAGCACTTGACTACGGGAGTCCGTCAGCGTGAGCTCCACCGACGGCATGGTCAGGGTAAGCGTACCGCGATTGCGCAGCACGACCAGCAACCGAAATGTGTTTCCGCGTGGCTCGTGCGTGAGCGCGCTGCTCTCCACCACAATATCGTCAATTCTCCGCGGCGCTCTAACGCGGCATTCGGCCAACTTGCACAAGGCCATCAGCACTGAGCGGGTTTGCGGCAACCGTGCAGCCAGTGTGTCTCGAAAGTGGAAGGCCCCCTGCAAAAGCAAAGCCATCGATAGTAGCAGTACGAGCAGCGCAAACGCAAGCCGAGCACCGGGCCGTTTGCTGAGCGAATTGTCGTCATCCTGCCGTATGAAGGTGGGCGAAGAGGCAATATCCTCGTCGCTGGCTGCCAGTGGCAGCTCGTCTGGCAAGACATTGGGCTGGCTTTCGAAGTCGTCGGGGACTTCGAGCGCGGCGTCAAATGGCCGGGCGTTGTCCGGTTCATCCGGTTCATCCGGTTCTTGCCCCGGTAGGCCATCCAAGTCCGTCGCGTCTGACGCAACGGTGTAATTGTCTTGTGCCCGGATGTCTACATCGGGTACAGGCGGCCCGATATCCGCGAGGCCGTCACGCTCAAACGTCAACGCCGGGGTGTCATCGGCCTCCAGGTCGAACAGCTGGTCTAAGCCGTTGAACTCCTGTTGGCATCGCCCACAACGAACCCAGCCCGCCGAAACGTTCAGATGGTCCTGTGTTACACGGAAGACCGTGTCACAGACGGTGCATCGGGTCGCCAGGCTCATGAGCGAATCATGCTGCGCAGATTTCAGCGGTGTTCATGTCCGGCGGTGAGCTGTCAGCAAGATCCACTCGTCCTCGCGGTCGCCGATCTCCAGTTGCAGCCAGCGCGCATACGCTGTTTGTAGCTCCGTAGCTTGGCGTGCGAGAACGCCCGCCAGTACCAAGCTGCCCCCAGGCAGCACGTGAGCGCTGAGCACGGGAGCTAACAACTTCAAGGGCGCAGCCAGAATGTTGGCAAGCACCAGTGAATAGCCGCCGTGAGCCAACCCTGGTAACGTTGCTTGCACCGATACGCCGTTGGCCAGCGCATTGACTTGCGCGACGTCAACGGCGACCGGGTCTATGTCCACCGCATCGACAACGCCGGCGCCAAACATAGCCGCTGCAATGGCCAGTATGCCTGAGCCACAGCCGTAATCGAGCACGCTCTTGCACGCCAGCGAAGACGTTTCGGCTTGATGCGCAATCCAACGCAGGCACATGCGCGTGGTTGGATGCGTTCCGGTGCCAAAGGCCAGCCCCGGGTCCAGTCTGATGACGTACTTCGCGGCGCTAGGTGGGGTGTGCCATGACGGCACAACCCAAAAGTTGGGTGTGATCTCTACCGGCAAGAACTGTGACTGCGTGAGTCGCAACCAGTCCTGTTCTGCCACAGGGTTGATCGACTCAACGGTAATGTCGGCAGCGTTGTCGCGTGCCAGTAAACTGGTGGCGGCCCCGATCGCGACGCTTTCGTTGCTGAACATTGCCTTCAGTGACGAGTGTCGCCAGCCGATACCCGCAAGAGACATTCCAGGTTCGCCAAACAGCGCCTCCCCGGGCGAGGTTTCGGCATCTTCGACCGATACTGAAAGCGCATCCAACTCCTCGATCAGCGTGTCTGAGACGGGTTCGACCGCGTCTTTCGGTACCCGCAGCGAAAGCTCGACCATGTCAACGCTTGTGCTGGCTCAGCCAGCTTTCCAGGTAGTGAATGTTCGTTCCGCCATCGACGAAGTTCGCGTCGACCACTAACTCGCGGTGTAGTGGAATGTTGGTCAGGATGCCCTCGATCACTGTTTCCGACAGCGCAATGCGCATGCGCGCCAGCGCCTGTGCCCGGGTGGCGCCGTGGGTGATGATCTTGCCGATCATAGAGTCATAGTTGGGTGGCACGATGTAGTTGGTGTAGGCGTGCGAGTCTACGCGCACGCCTGGCCCGCCAGGTGGGTGCCACATCGTGATGCGACCTGGCGACGGGGTGAACTTGTAAGGGTCTTCGGCGTTGATGCGGCACTCGATGGCGTGGCCATATACGTGCACGTCGCGTTGCGTGAATGGCAGCTTTTCACCGGCCGCGACTCGGATTTGCAGCTGCACGATGTCGATGCCAGTCACCATCTCCGTTACTGGGTGCTCCACCTGCACGCGTGTGTTCATCTCGATGAAATAGAACTCGCCTTTCTCGAATAGAAATTCAAACGTGCCTGCGCCACGGTAACCGATTTTCTTACACGCTACGATGCAGCGATCGCCTATGCGCTCAATCACCCGGCGCGTTAGGCCCGGTGCCGGCGCCTCTTCGATGATCTTTTGGTGGCGCCGCTGCATCGAGCAGTCCCTCTCACCCAACCAGACCGCATTTTTGTACCGGTCGGCCATCACTTGAATCTCGATGTGGCGCGGCTTCTCCAGGAACTTTTCCAAGTACACGGCGGAGTCGCCAAACGCGGCGCCAGCCTCGGTCCGTGTGGTTTGCACGGCGTGGACCAGGGCCGCTTCGGTGTGAACCACTCGCATACCGCGCCCGCCGCCCCCACCGCTGGCTTTGATGATCACCGGGTAGCCTACAGCGCGCGCAATCTTAACGACTTCTTTCGGGTCGTCCGGCAAGGCCCCCTCTGAGCCCGGCACGCACGGCACTGCAGACTTGATCATGGCTTGCTTGGCGGCGACCTTGTTGCCCATCGTACGCAGCGCCTCGGGCGTTGGCCCGATAAAGACAAACCCGCTACGTTCTACGCGCTCGGCAAAGTCAGCGTTCTCCGACAGAAAGCCGTAACCTGGGTGAATAGCCTCGGCGTCGGTCAGTTCAGCTGTCGGAATGATCGC
>JAOTTZ010000259.1 GCA_029864165.1 Burkholderiaceae bacterium | reverse complement strand
ACAGCGGCCCCCGGGGACTTGGTACACCCCCCGCACTCAGTCCTGCGATTGTCCATCTGGGAGACCTTTAAGGCTCTCCAAGTCGGCCAGGTCTTTTGCGCGCCCGGCGGCCAATTTGTTGGCTCGAAAGTCACTCAAGTGGATGGTAGGGAGTGCCACACCGCCGACCTCCATGCTCACGCGACGTGGGTAGCAGTCGTCGAACTGCACTCCATCGATGGCTGTGAGCAAGTCAATTCGCGCAGGCGGATACCCGAGCTGGATAACCGCTTCCGGTTGCAGGAAGTCAGCCTCTGTCAGACCAAGACCGCCGAAGCCAAAGCGCTCGACAGCGCGCAGCAGTCTGGCAATGTTGACGGGCGTGGGGCTGACCCAAATGTCGAGATCGCCCGTGTAGCGCGGGCAGCCGTGCGCTGCGAGCGCGTAGCCACCGACCAGCAGGTACTCAACGCCTATGGAGTTGAGTAACTCGGCAAACTCTTTGAAGTCTCGGTTGAGCATCTGTGCCGGGCGTCTGTGCTTGCTGGCGGAGGGATTCCACAGCGGCAAACCGCTCCTCTACCGACTGAGACAACCAGTAGCTTAGGTCTCGGCTTTGCGCCTTGAGGACGCTCCTTTGAACGACACGCTGCATAGTCGCCAATGATACCGCTGCAACCCAAAGGCCCAGCGTGAGTAGATCGCGCGTCTTCGCCCGCGCATCCGCCTTCTAAGTGTGTCCGCGCCCTATAGCGGGCCGACGTTCAGATCCCCGCAACGGCATTGAAGCGCGATGCAGGCACTGGATTTGACTTGAATCGACGCGCACAGGCCTGCCTCAATCGATCACGAGTTGATGGGTTTCGTTCGTCAATCCATCCTACGGCTACGACGCTGAGAGTATCAGCGAGCATCAAGACTTGTTATCGCGCCGGCGCGGCGCAATTTTCAGCTCGGGCTCGCTGCCCCCCCCCCAATCTGGCCAGTCGCTTGGCGCTCTCCCGTTCGATGAACGCCTTGAGCCCTTCGCGAACTAAAGCCGAACGGTCCAAAGGACCCGCAAGTTTGGTGGCTTTGACCAACAGTGCCTCGTCAATGGTGATGGTGGTGCGCATGCTGCGCCTCCCGAAACGCGCATCAAATATTGCATCGATGCCGCTATGGATGCCTCTGGCCGAAGTATTGATCCGTCGGCACTCCAACCCTGGTGTACGCGCTCTGGGCACGATAAACGGCGTCCACGCAAGTCTTACGTGGTGGCTAGGCACTCGACCAATCGCGGTGGCAAGCAGCGCAGTGATCGGCCTGCTGGCCGGTGTGCCGCCGGCGCACGCGCCTTGATACGCTTCTTGGCCACGGCAGTACTGTGCAAGAAGCGGTGGCTCTCGTTGCCCGTCTCCACGATGTGGCAATGACGCGTGAGGCGGTCCGGCAGCGCGGTGGTCATCTTTGCGTCGCCAAAGACGCTGGACCACTCGGCGAAGTACAGATTCGTCGTGATCATCACGCTGGTGTGCTCCTACAGCCGCAACGGCAGATGGAACAGCAGAGCCCTGCCGGCCTGGCTGAACGGCAGGCAGCCCAGCTCGTCAAGGATCACAAGGTCCATGCGCAGTAGGCTCAGTTTTCGGTCGGCGCCAACAAGCGGGAGCTTCTGGCCAGTTGCGCGACACAAAACGCACAACGCAAGCTCGACGGCGAGCACGTGGGGAAGATGATCGGCGTTGGATATTGAAACAATAGCGATTCGGGTCGTATCATTCGCTTCGACTTTCATGTCAAAGCTCATGCCGTCGGGCACGACGCTATTTCCCTGGAGCAAGCACCATGTTCGATCGCCTATCGCGTAGCTGGCATTTGGTCAAAGCCAGTTGGGCCGTGCTGAAACAAGACCAGCAGTTGCTGCTTTTCCCCGTGATCTCGGCCTTTGCCGCGTTGCTGGTGATGGCGTCGTTCGCGCTGCCCATGCTGGGATTGGGCGCGTTCGACGGCATCTCGGAAGGTGACGGCGCTGCGACTTCAACGGCTACCTACGTGGTCGCTTTTTTGTTCTATGTGAGCCTGTACTTTGTCATCTTCTTCTTTAACGCGGCTCTAGCGGGTGCGGCCATGATTCGGTTTGACGGCGGGGCGCCGACGGTGCGAGACGGCTTGCGGGTTGCCAGCTCCAAGTTCTGGAACATCTTGGGCTACGCCATCATTGCAGCCACCGTGGGCATGGTGCTACGCGCCATTCAAGAGCGCGTTGGGTTTGTCGGCAGAATCATCGTTGGCCTGCTGGGTATGGGGTGGACCGTGGCCACCTACCTGGTGGCGCCGATTCTGGTCTCGCGTGACGTTGGGCCGATCGATGCGGTGAAGGAAAGCGCAGGCGTTTTAAAGAAAACCTGGGGCGAGAATGTGGTCGGTCAAGTCGGTATGAGCACCGTGTTTGCGCTGATTCAATTCCTCATCATTGCCCTGGGTATCGCGCTGGTGATAGCCGCGGCCGCCACCGGCAGTGCCACCGTGATTGGCTTGGCTGTCTTTCTCGCCGTCGCCGGGGTGATCCTTGCAGCGCTGGTACAGGCGGCATTGGGTGGCATTTATTCCGTCGCGCTGTATCGATTTGCCACCCAAGGCGCAGCCTCCGCTGGGTTCGACTCGAATACCTTGCAAACGGCGTTTGCACCCAAGAGGTAGCCATCTCGCCCAAGAACCAAGAGCGGTGGACTGACTATCGCACATCCCCCATCAGCGTCGCAATGATCGCGCACGATTGCTCGCGGCCCGTGTGCTCGCACTCGTGGATAAGGTATGACAGCGCTTTCTTCATGCGGGTGAGGTCGGCCAGCTTGGTTTGACTTTCTTCCAGCCTCGTACCGACAATTCGCGAGCTCAGGCACCAGCAGCATAGGCGGCGCGCCATGTTGAACAGTACCCGATCATGCTACCCTTCCCGTTTGCAGCGCTGGGTCTTGTGTTGGTGTGTTCACGCTGGACGCCATACGGGTATTGGTCATGAATTGGGCCGTATGTTGAATTGCACGCTGGCAAGCATTGGAGAGATTTTCACCACCCTGATGTCGTAAATTGCGCCGCCACAGTCGGGTGGCACAGCACGAGGCTGCCGATGAATACAACGAAGGCACACACGCCAGAGACCAAGACACGCCGCGTCACAGTACGCCACACCCGGGCGCAGGACGTGCCCCGTCTGATCGAGTTGCAGCGGCGCACCTACACAATGATTGAGCCGTGGTCTGAAGCGAAGTTTGCGAACCAGCTAGAAGTCTTTCCCCAAGGCCAGATCGTCGCCGAGATCAATGGACGCATAGTGGGCACTGCCAGTTCACTGGTGGTGATGTGGGACGAATGGCCGGTCGAACATTCGTGGGCGGAAATAACAGGCAGCGGACGGTTCGACCCGCACACCCCGCACGGCCGTACCTTGTATGGCGCCGAGGTGTTTGTCGACAGCTCGCTGCGTGGCATCGGCGTCGGCCGCGAGCTATATCGGGCGCGGCGGCGGATCTGCCGGGCTTTGAACTTGCGGCGAATCATTGCCTGTGGCCGGCTTCCTGGTTACGCCACGCACGCCGGCGAGATGGACATCGACCTCTACTGCAAAAAAGTTTTGTGGGGCGATCTCACCGACCCTGTGCTGAGTTTTCAGCTACACGAAGGTTTTCGCTACTGCGGCGTCGTCCCCGGGTATTTGCCTGAAGATACCGAGAGCGCCGGCTACGCATCGCTGATTGTTTGGTTGAATCGTATGTACGATTCGAGCCGGCCCACTCACGTTGCCGAGGGAGATATTCTGTGAAAATTCGCATTGCAGCAGTCCAGTACCAAATGGTGCCCATCGCGGGCTGGAGCGAATTCGAGGACCAAGTTCGCTACATTCTCGATGCGGCGGCCGAGTACCAACCAGAGTTTGTGCTTCTGCCGGAG
>JAOTTZ010000258.1 GCA_029864165.1 Burkholderiaceae bacterium | reverse complement strand
CAGTCTGGAAGGTGCGCCTTGAGAACAGCGACGGTATCGACGGGGGTTACGATGCAGCGCGTACAAACAGGGCCGGGCTTTTAGGGCGCAAAAAAGGTAGTAGAAGCGTACCCGCACCAGACCGACGCCGACGTGAGCAAGCGTTCACCCGGTGAGGTCGCCAAGACGGGGAAGCTGGCCTGGATCGCCGTGATCTTGCTAGGCACTGCCTTGGTTGGCTACTATTTTCTTCATGCTAGCCACTAGTGCTGCGGCCCGAAAATATCGAGGCATGATGAAAGTGATGGATTCGGCCTCATGGCTAGGCGCAAACCACAGCGATACCAGGACGTATCGCGAGGATTTCCAACGACGCCATGGCGTCGAAGGCGCGCTTTCATGTATCGATACTTTCGAGCCGCAGCACTAGGGCGCACGCTGTTGATTACAACGCACGGCTGCGAGCCAGCGGCGGGTTGCGAGCGAAGTAACGCTGTATCCCCGTCGCCAGCGCCTCTACCAGCCGTGCCTGGTACGCGGTGTCGCGCAGCCGGGCCTCTTCTTCGGGGTTGGAGATGAACGCCGTTTCGACCAGTATGGACGGAATATCGGGCGCTTTGAGCACGGCAAAACCGGCCTGCTCGACGCTGCCCTTGTGCAAATGGCCCACTTGGCCAATGCGCGAGAGCACTTCTTTGCCCAGCGCCAGGCTGTCTTTGATCTGCGCGGTGGTGCTCATGTCGAGCAACGTGCGCACTACCGTGGCGTCGCCCGTCTTGACGTTGACGCCACCCACCTTGTCGGCGGCGTTTTCGCGCATTGCCATCCAGCGCGCGGTGCTGCTGCTGGCGCCCTTGTGCGATAGCGCAAACACCGAGGCACCTCGCGCGTGCGGCTTGAAAAAGGCGTCGGCATGTATAGAGACGAACAGGTCAGCTTGCACGCGCCGGGCTTTGGCCACGCGCTGCCGCAGCGGGACGAAAAAATCGGCGTCGCGTGTCATCATCACACGCATGCCCTCGATACTGTTCAAGCGCTCGCGCAACTGATTGGCAACAGACAGCACCACGTCTTTTTCCAGCAGACCGGTTGGCCCGACAGCACCCGGGTCTTCGCCGCCGTGGCCGGGGTCTAGCGCGACGATGATCAGGCGGTCGATCTTGGCCTGTGCCGAGCGCGTTGCCGGGGCAGGCAGCGGCCTGTCTACTTTGCCTATCAATTCCCCCAAAGCGTCTTTCACCGCCTCGGCCGCGCGCTGTTCGGCGGCTTCTTTTTCGCTGATGAGTTCCAGCAAAGGATCGGGCGCCAGCGTGGGGTACAGGTCGAACAACAGCCGGTGCTGGTAGGCGGCAATGGGCATTGAGGTGAACAACTGTGGCACGCAAGGTTGCTTGAGATCTAGCACCATGCGAACCACGTGCGGGCGGTACTGGCCCACGCGCACACCGGCAATGAACGGGTCGTCGCTGCTCACCTTGCCCACCAGCTCGCGCAATTCCGGGCTCAGCTGGAGGCCATCGATGTCGATCACCACGCGCGCTGGTTCCTGAATCAGGAAGTGATGCGCCGCCAACGGCGTGTCCGACTCGATGGTCACGCGCGTGTACTCGGAGGCTGGCCAAACACGCACGGCGACGATGTCCGCACCGTACGCCAAGTCGCGGGCGCCTAACAGCAGCACCAGCGCACCGCCGCGCGTCAAGAGTTCACGCCGGGTGGGCCGCATGCGGGGACATAACGTTTAACACACCGTTATTTTCCCGCGGGTCACGGCAACAAGTCCAGACCTAATGCACTATATGCGGCAAAGCAGGCCTCGCGAGTGTTGCCTTGAGCAAACGCTATCGCTATGCACAAGTCGGGTTGCGGCAGCAAGCCGGCCGCTTGTTCTGGCCATTCGGCAAGCTTCAAACCGGCGCTGGCGTACACGTCGCGAAAGCCAGCGTCTTCCCATTCTTGCGGGTCTTTGAAGCGGTAGAAGTCAAAATGCCACACGGTACCGTCGGGCAATTCGTAGGGTTCCATCACCGCGTAGGTCGGGCTTTTGATGCGGCCCTGCACGCCCAAGGCTTGCAGCAGATAGCGCGCAAAGGTCGTTTTGCCCGCACCGAGTGGCCCACGCAGTTCGACGATGGCGCTGCGCAAGCCCTGCCGCCTGGCCAAGGCATGCGCAGTGGCCGCGCACGCGGGCTCATCGGGCCAGATCAAGCCGCGGGTTTCTAATACAGGCAAATGGTCGAAGCTCAAGAATTGGATGGCGACAAGCTGCTGGCGCAGATGTGCGAGTGGGCGCGTGCGCTCGGATTTTCCCAGATAGGCGTGGCCGGCGTCGATTTGAGTGCCGCCGAGGCGGGCCTGAGCGCGTGGCTGGCCGCGGGCTTTCATGGCAGCATGGGCTACATGGCGCTGCACGGCTTGAAACGTGCGCGGCCGGCCGAGTTGGTGCCGGGCACGGTACGGGTAATCACCGCGCGCATGGATTACCTGCCGCGCACAGCCACCGAGGGCTGGCAAGACATAGAGTGGCGGCGGTTGGCCGCGCCCGAGCAAGCCACGGTGTCGGTATATGCCCGAGGGCGCGACTACCACAAGGTACTGCGCTCCCGCCTGCAAACCTTGGCCGACCGTATTGCGCAAACCGTGGGCCCCTACGGCCACCGCGTTTTCACCGACTCAGCGCCGGTCCTGGAAGCCGAAGTTGCAGCACGCAGCGGCATTGGCTGGCGCGGCAAACACACGCTGGCACTTCACCGGGATGCGGGCTCGATGTTTTTTCTGGGTGAGATCTTTGTCGACTTGGCCTTGCCTGTGACCGATGCCGTCTCGGCCCATTGCGGGCAGTGCCGTGCCTGTATAGACGTTTGTCCCACGCAGGCCATCGTTGCGCCCTACCGGCTCGACGCACGGCGCTGCATCAGCTACTTGACGATCGAGCACGCCGGCGCCATCCCGATTGAGTTGCGTCCCTTGATCGGCAACCGCATCTACGGCTGCGACGACTGCCAATTGGTTTGCCCCTGGAACAAGTACGCCCAGCGCAGTGTGCTACCCGACTTCGACGCACGCGAACCGCTGACCAACGCAACACTGCTTGATTTGTGGGCCTGGAGCGAAGAAGACTTTCTGCATCACAGCCAAGGCAGTGCGATCAGACGTATCGGCTATGAACGCTGGCAACGCAATCTGGCGGTGAGCTTGGGCAACGCTTTGCGTGTGACGCCCAGCGAGGAGGTGGAGCAAGCCTTGCGCCAACGGCTAGGCAGCGCCAGCCCGCTTGTGGCCGAGCACATAGCGTGGGCCTTGGCGCAGTCTCACGGCCGTGGGGGTCCCCGCCCGGCGGTGGAAGATCCCACTTCATGATGCGTGCGGCGGCTCTTGTACGTTTGCGTTGGCTCGCAAGAGCCACTTCGCCACCCCCAATCGAAAACGTTGGGGTTCAATCGGCTTGACCCAGTATTCTTTGGCGCCGAGGCTCATGGCTTTGACGACGTCGACCGAAAAAGTGTCGCCGGTCAGTATGACGATTTTCAAACCCCGGGAAATTTCGATGCTCAGGTTGCGCACGACATCCACACCACTCACATCCGGCAAATACATGTCTAACAAGACCAAGTCCGGGCACCCGGAACGTGCCAAATCGATACCTTTAGCCCCGGTGCTGGCCTTGATCAAGCGCACACCCGGCATGCTGGTCAGCATGGCCTCGACCAGGACCAAGCTGCTCTCCTGGTCCTCGATGTACAGAACCTTACCCTGCACTTCGCCGGGGATGAGATGTTGATCGGTCTCTTGCATATTGCCGCATACGACACATCGAATTGCGCCAGTTTTGATTTTGGCACTATCGGCGCTTGAAAGAAAATCGGGGGGTTGGTCAGCGCAAACGGTGCTTACGGCGTTTAGCATGGAGCTTGATCTGAGGGCTTGCAAATGATCT
>JAOTTZ010000257.1 GCA_029864165.1 Burkholderiaceae bacterium | reverse complement strand
CAGTGGATAGTGTGTGCGGTCGGCCGCAATTTCGCGCATGGCGGCCCACACGCCGCCATGCGCCTTGCGCCAGGCACAGGCCACAGCCACCCCAATAAGCGCCGACAACACGAC
This sequence comes from Burkholderiaceae bacterium, assembly GCA_029864165.1. GTDB lineage: Bacteria > Pseudomonadota > Gammaproteobacteria > Burkholderiales > Burkholderiaceae_C > CAIKUF01. The sequence continues at coordinate 3,804 of JAOTTZ010000257.1, read as the reverse complement.
TCCTAGCGCAGCACCGGCGGCAGCGTGCGCGAGCACATCGGCCAGCCACTCTTGTTGCGGGTTATTCAAGTGTGCCCCGCCATGCTTGAGGCGGGGAAAATCGCGCGTCGGCTTGCCGTCGACCACCAGCGTCTCCTTGGAGAGTGCGACAAAGGCGAGCGGCCGCGAGTAGCTGGTCTCGGTCATGGCGTGCTGGCGCGCAAGCACTGCGTCTAGTAGCGACTCGGTGCGGGTGCCGTAGAAGACTTGTGCGCTTTCACTCGCCCCCGGGGCCGCTGGCAGCTCGCGCCGGAAATGGACGCTGTCTAGCGCGGTCACGCCCAAGAACATCAGCAGTACCACGCTGGCGCATAGGCCGGCCGGATCGCGAAACACCTTGAGCCAGTTGGCGCGCAGGTTGGGCTGGCGCTGCACGTGCCAGACATAGCCCACGAGCGCGACGAACAACGCCCAAAGCGCCACGTCGGTCCATAAGAAAACAAATTTGAAGCCCATTCAAACCAGCCGCACGCGCGGGTCCACCCAGCTGTAGACGATATCGATCAGCAGGTTGCTCGCGATGTAGAGCACCGCGCCGAGGAAGACCATGGTTCTGACGATGGCAAAGTCTTGCCCGCTGATGGCCTCGATCGTGAACGAACCCAAGCCGGGAATGCCGAAGAAGCTCTCGAACACCAAGCTGCCCAAAAACACATACGGCAGGTACGAGCCCGCGCTGGTGATGATCGGAATCAGCGCATTGCGCAGCACGTGGCGGAACAATACGCTAGGTTCGGCCAGACCTTTGGCGCGCGCGGTACGCACGTAGTCTTTACCGGCTTCCTCCAGCAGCATCGCACGATAAAGCCGCGCCTCACCGCCCAGGCGGGCTAAAAGAGACAGCGCAATCGGCAGCAACAAGAACTTCACGGCGCTCAAGCCCCCGGCATAACCCGACATAGGCACCAGCATCAAAACGCGTGCAAACAGATACTGACCCACGATGATGTAGAACAGGCTGCTGATCGACAGCATCAATACACACAGCACAACACCCCAGAAGTCGATGCGGGTGTTCCGAAAGAACACGAGCAGCAACGCAAACGTCGTGCTCACGATCACCTGCAAGATGAAGATGGGCACGGCGAGCTGCAGGCTTACCCCCATGCGAACCTTCACTTCGTGGCCGATGTTGACCGCGGCGCTGGCGTCAGAGCGACCGAAATCAAAAGCCAACAGCGACAACGAGCGCTCCCAAACGATCGTTTGCTTGAACCGGTCTGCGCCCAGCTTGTGTTCGTTCCAATACAGCGGCTTGTTGTACCCTCGCTCCGCTTTCCAGCGCTCGATCTGCTCTTGCGTCACGCGCTTGCCGCCGATGTTCAATCGCGCCATGTCGTCGGGGGTGTTGACAGAGAAGAAAAGCATGAAAGTGAGCATATTCACTCCCAGCAAAATGAACACGCTGTAGCCCAGCCGACGCAAGATGTAGTTCAGCATCGCTCAGCGCTGTACAACTTGTGCCTTCGCTTGATCTATGGGAGACCGCGCTGTCGCGCGCTCACGTGCCGAATAGCTACGACGCGTCAGCGCCACCAAAACCACGCCTAGACCCAGCAGCAACAGCACCGGCCACCACACCGGGCGGTTCCACTCGGCTTGCTTTTGCACGCGCAGCGCCGGATCGACGCGGTAGTACTTGGCCATGTCGCGAATCATCAGACCCGGTTTGCCGTTATAGACCCAGGGCTGAAACGCCAGCGCCGCGTAAGGAAAGTAGCCCCAAGCCCAGGGCGCGTCATGACGCAGCAACGTCACCATCTTGTCGATGAGCCTTTGCTTGTCGGGGCCATCGTCCAGTGTCTGTAGTCTGCGGTAGAGGCGATCGTACTCAGGGTTCTCGTAGTTGGACGCATTCTCGCCATCGAACTTGGCTTTTGCGTTGGGGCCGTACAGCAAAAACAAAAAGTTCTCAGCGTCGGGATAGTCGGCCAGCCAGCCCCAGGTGAAAATTTGCTGCTGGCCTTTTTTCATCTTGTCCTGAAACTGGTTGTAGTCTGTGGCGCGTACCTCAAGCTGTACGCCCAGCTTGGCAAACTGCTTGACCATCCAGTCCAGCCCGGGCTTGACGTCGGGTGTGAGCGCGCTGCCAAAGTCATAGTTCAGCACCAGCGGCTTGCCGCTCACGGCGTCGCGCCCGTTGGGATAGCCCGCCTCGGCCAGCAGTTGTTTTGCCTCGGCTACCGAGCGCCGTACGACGACGCCGTCAACCACCTTGTGTGTTACCGGGTTGTGCCCTTCCACAGTGCCGTGACGCGAGCCGAACAAGCCTGCGGGCAAGGGTCCGTGCGCGGCTTCGCCGCCCCGACTGCGGAAGATGCTGGTGTAGCCCTCTTCCCAATCGATAGCGATAGACAAGGCCTGGCGCAGCTTACGGTTCTTCGCTTGCTGCGCAGGCGTGTCGCCCTGGCCGACGACCGGGTCCAGCCAATTGAAACCCAGGTAAGAGCTCGAGATATCGGTTGTTTGCGGGAGCTTGAAGCCGCGCTGCTCGTACAGGCGCCTCACATCTTCGGAGTCTTCCATGTCGACGCGAAGCGCTACGCCCCAACTGGTCTGCTCGATTTCTGGCACGTCGAGGTAACCCTGCTTGAATTTTTCTTTTTGCGGAACAGCTTCTTTCTCGATGCTGGAGACAATGGTGTCGACAAACGGTATGCGCTGGCCACAGTCCGCGAGCAGACCGGCTTTCTCGTCCTCGGCGCTGCCTGCGCAGGGGTAGTCTTCGCCGCGAAAGTGCGGGTTGCGCTGCATCACGTGGCGCCGGTCCTGCACGTACTCGGTCATCATGAACGGTCCGGTGCCGACCGGCCATTGGTTGAGCGACAGGCCGTTGTCGCTCATCCCCGGCTGCGCGTAAAAGGCATCGGCCTCCCAAGGCATGGGCGCGACGAAAGGCATCGCCATCCAGTACTTCCACTGCGGGTACTTGCCCTTGATGCGGATGCGCAAGGTGTACTTGTCAATCGCCTCTGCACCGGCCAATTCGTACTTGCGTAAGTCGAGGAAGGGTTTATCGCGCAGCGTGTCGGGCAAGCCCTTGAGCAGTTGCTGGTTCGCGTCGCGAAGGGTTTTGCCGTACTCCTTCAGCCCAATCACGTACTCCGAAAAAACGCCGAATACTGGCGCCGCCACTCTTGGTGAAGCGTGACGCTTGAGCGCGTAAACATAGTCTTCGGCCACCAGTTCGCGCGTGTCAAGGTTTTCGAACTCCCAGGGCGAGCGCTTTTCGCCCAGCTCCTCGCGGGTGAGTTGGTGGTAGAGATAGTAGCCCTGTGCGTCTTTGGCGAAGGCGGGGTGGGGGGCAAACAAAATGCCGGGCGTGATGCTGATTTCGTACACGCTCTGGGCGATGGTGTCGGCCGGCGGGTTTTCTGGCAAGCGTTTGCCGTCCTTAGCCAGGTAGTACGGTTGCACGACAGCCAGCGCGGTCTTGGGTACCAACTCGTAGGGGCGTTTGAGGTAGTGGTAACCGTAGAGCGGCTCGTAGATCTGAAAGGTGTAAACCGCCTCGTTGTTGCTGTAAGACGAGGTCGGGTCCAAATAGCGCGGCGAACGTCCGTCGAAAGAATTGAACAGCGTGTTCTCGCTTGTGGCACCGGCCGGGTAAGGGTTGTTGTTGCAGCCGGTGAGCAGTGCGGCCATCAAGGCGAACCCGAAGCATCGCAGGCGATTCATTTCGTCATCAGAATACAGGTTGTTCAGCAGCGCCTACAGGGTGTAGCATTTACTGGCTTGGTTCGATGGAGTGCGGTTTGGGCACAG
>JAOTTZ010000256.1 GCA_029864165.1 Burkholderiaceae bacterium | reverse complement strand
TGCCGGTGCGGGTGAGTCGCACGCCGCCTCAACAAATGAACCTGGGTTGATCGCCGCGCAGCCATGGAGTATCAAGGAGCGGCTGAGCCTGGAGAAAACCGCTGTAGGTTTTTGCTTGTCGGGCCATCTGTTCGACCAAAGTGCGGACGAAGTGCGTCAAATCGTCAAACGCTGCATCGTTGACCTGCTGGACCAAGAGGCGGATTCTAGAGACGGCCAATTGTTGGCGGGCATCGTCAACGATCTGCGCGTTGTCAATGGGGCACGTGGGCGCCTGGCGATTTTCAAGCTCGACGACAACACCGGGCAAATTGAGGCGGTGGTCACCGAGGAGTTATTGAGCGCGCACCGCGATTGGTTGAAGGACGACGAACTCATCATTGCGCAGGGCAAGCTGCAGCCCGATCGTTATGCCGGTGGTCTGCGGCTGCAAGTGGTTCAAATATGGGACCTGGCCGCTGCACGCTGCCGCTTTGGCAAGTATCTGCGGGTAGAGGTCGATGGCCGCTTGCCGCCGGTGGCTGAACTGCTGCGCGACTTTCCCGCCCGAGGCGTGTCCACCGAGCATGGCGACTTAACGCAGGGGCTGCGCGTGCGCCTGAGGCTGAGGCGCCAGCACGCCAGTGGTGAACTCGATTTGGGCGAAGAGGCTCGTTTTTACCCCAGCGATGCAGCGTTGGTACGCTGGCGCGATAGCGCTGACGACGGGCAGGCGTCGGTGGTTTACGAGTGAGGGCTCAACCACGCGTAAGACGGTCCCGCGAACAGCGACAAGAGTGGCGGGGCGAGTAACCTCGGTGTTTCTTTCTTCCACGCGCCGTTTGGAGAACTCTGTAACCCTATGTGACGCACCGCCGGTCACGCCGGGCGCACCGTTTGTCGTCGTACCGCAGCGCGTTGCCCGCGGCATTGCCACAATGCACCCATGCTGTCGTTGCTCACACTGACCGTGAGCTGCAATGTGTGTGCCGAGACAAAAAGGGTTTTGCTTTTATGTGGGCTGTTGCTGCTACGTCAACGCTAGCAAACCCCGGCTTATGGTGCGCCCGGCGTTGGCGGGGGTTCACGGTCATCGAGTTGTTGACGACGGTGGTCGTGCTGGCCGTATCGCTGGCGTTGGCGGCGCCGGCACTTTCTTCATTCATGCGCAGTAACCAGCTGCGGGCGACCCAATCCGAGTTGGTGTCTTCGTTGATGCTTGCGCGCAGCGAGGCGGCGCGGGTTGGCATTTCTGCGCGGGTAGACGCGTTGCAGCCTGTCGCTAGCGGCGGGTTTACCCAGGGCTGGCGGGTGTGGGTAGATGGCGACGGGGACGGTGTCGTCGATGCCGGCGAGTCGCTGAGGGAGGTGCCCAAGCGTACTGGAGGCGTCACCATCACCACCAGTGTGCCCTCGGTAGTGTTCAACGCCAGCGGGTTCTTGGATCCGGTCACGCCCGTAAGCTTCGACGTAAAAGGAGCTGTGAGCGACGACAAACGCTATTGCGTGCTGCTTACGCCCGTGGGCATGGCCGACGTCTCGAAAGAGGCCAAAGTTTCGGCATTACCATGCCCTGTAGTGCCATGAATTCACATCTTTCATCACGTCGTTCGGCCGCCGGTTATGCCTTGCTTGAGGCGTTGGTCGCGGTGATCGTCACGTCGATCGGTTTCATCGGCGCAGCGCGTTTGCAGACGCTGGGCCTGTCGTTCAACAACAGCGCTGTTTTTCGGCAGAAGGCGACCCAACTGGGCTACCAGATGACCGACCGCATGCGTGCCAACCAGGTGGGAATGGCTGTGGGCGCTTACAACAACCCCGTCGCGGATCCTACGCTGACTTGCCTGACCGACGCTACGGTTTGCACCCCTGGTCAGTTGGCTCAGGCCGACGCTGCGGTCTGGCTTGCCGATGTGGCGGCTCAGTTGCCGAGTGGGTCCGGTGTGGTGTGCATAGACGGTACACCCGATGATGGCGCTGATGCAGCGAATCCGGACTGCGATGGCGTCGGTCAGGTGCTGGCCGTCAAGGTTTGGTGGACCGACACCTTGGGTGAAAGCCGATTCGTCACTGTGGCGAGACCATGAATTGCACAAACATGAATGCGACATCACGCCGTGCCCATGGCCTGACCTTGGTCGAGCTGATGGTCGGCATGGCGGTCGGTCTTTTTGTCTCGCTCATCGCCATTTCCGTGTTTGTCAGTACGCGCAGCCTCAACGTTGTCAACTCATCGAGTTCGCGCATGAGCGAGAACGGGCGACTTGCGATGGATGTCCTGCGCGACGATTTGCGCAGCGCAGGTTTTCAAGGCTGCTTTGACCGAAACGCCACCAATCCGCTCAACCCCGCGGCCAACCAAGCGTCGAGCGTACTGAATACCCCGGCGGCCGCGAACGCTGGTTTTCTAGCTGACGGTCTTACAGGTGTTGCTGGCCATAACGGCACTGGTGCGGCTTTTTTGCCACCTCTTGCTTTGTTCTGGAACGCCCTGCCAGCTGAGGGGCAACCCGATCTCGCCAGCGACATCCTGAGTTTGCGGGTGCCGGTGGACAATTTGTCGTTGGGATTGACCGTGCCGATGGTCAATGCGGCTGACAGGCCGCAGGTGGGGGCAAGCACACCCGGTAATACGTTTAAGTCCGGCGACATTGCTTTGATCACAAGTTGTCGGGTAGGGGGAACTATTTTTCAGATTACCTCAGCGAGTCCGTTTGCCGGTGATCTCGAACACACTACCGATGTTTCGTTCGTCCCTGGCAACGCGGACGCAGCGCTGACACAGACTTATGGCAGTCAAGCGGCGGTGTACCGTTTGCAGACGCGGCACTACTACGTCGCGCCCAGCGTTTTGCGTGCGGGAACGAACTCGTTGTGGCGATTGACGGTGCCGCCACCCCCAGGAGCGTCACCCATCGAAATCGCTGTGGGCATTGATCGCATAAAGGTTGCGTGGGGAATCGATACCACCGGCGACCTCACGGTCGACCGCTACGTAAGCGCTGAGAACGTACCGGGTTGGGACCAAGTGGTTTCGGCGCGCTTGCAGTTGCTGGTCGCCACGGCCCACGATGGCGCTACGCAAAGTGCACAGACGATCGATTTCGACGGTGCGTCGTGGGTTGCGACCGATCGTCGTTTGCGCACCGTGTTGACGGAGGTCGTCGCCCTTAGGAGCCGGGTGCCATGAAACCGCGCTGCAAAGTTGCTTTGCGCGGTGCGCAAAGAGGTATGGCGCTCATCACGTCGTTGCTGTTCATGGTGGCCGCGCTGATTTTGGGTGTTTCGGTGATGAGCACCAACGTGATGCAGGAGCGCATGCTCGGCAACGCTAGGGATCAAGACTTGGCCATGCAGGCCGCTGAGGCGGCGTTGCGCGACGCCGAGCAGGAAATAGCCGCAGGGTTTGTCGATGCGACCCTGTTGTTTAACGATGCTTGCGCAAATGGCCTGTGCACGCCGCCGTCGCAGCGAACCCCCAGGAGTCCCTTGCCCGTACATCTGCAGCCGGGTTTTACTTGGGTGGGCAAGCGTGCATATGGTGCAAACACTGGTGTTGATCCGTTCCCTATGGTGAGCGGGCAGCCGGTCTATGTGATCGAGTTTTTGGGCTTCTTGCCGCCGCGTCCAGGCCGTAGCCTTACGGCCGGTAGCCCCCCAGTCTTTCGCATCACAGCGCGTGCCACGGGCGCCAGAACCAGCACCGTCGTGATTTTGCAATCTGTTTTTGGCTGATGCCTTGGCCACATCACTATCCAATCATTGCGCCCCAGGGTACTATCAATTAGGAAATTCATCATGAACTGTCTACCTCGTTGGAAGCTGACTGTCCGGGTACGTTTTGCGTTGTGGGGCGCGCCCTTGGCGTTTTGCAGTTTGCCTGCCGCTGCCCTCGACCTGGCCCAAGTGCCGCTCTTTTTGAGCTCAGCCGTTACGCCTAACATTCTGGTGA
>JAOTTZ010000255.1 GCA_029864165.1 Burkholderiaceae bacterium | reverse complement strand
TGACGCCGTCCAAGACACGTTGCGTTCTGCCGCAAGGTAGCTCAGGAACTGCTCCACATGGGCAGCGCCCATATCGCGCGGGTGCCGTTTGTTGTGGTGCAGGACAAAGCGGCGTATCCAATCAACGTAAGCATGCTCGGTGCGGATCGAGTAATGCAGCACTCGTATGCGTTCGCGCATCTGGTCGAGCAGACGCTGCGGGCGCGGGTTGGATGACGACGCGGCTGGGGTCGTGGCCGTAACCTGGGGCGGATTGAACTTAGTTTCCATCCGCAAGAATTTAGACGGCCTAAATCGTTTGCGCTACCCCCGTAAGAGGGCGTCGATGGGGGCACACGAAAGGGGGGGCTTGGCCGGCTACTATCGCAAAGGCGGTGGCGCTTTAGACCAAATGGTCGAGTACCATCGCCGCCGTCTAAATTCAGTTGGGCGTCATGACCGATCCGCTTTCTGTCTTCGATGGACATCTCTTCGATGGCTTGAACTTTTGCGCCAAGGTCTATGCGCTGTTTGAGGCAACCGTTTCTCAGCCAGATGGCATCGAGCGAATCCGAATGCGCTCCGGCCTGACGGAAAAGCGTCTGATCGAAGAACTGCTGCCGATCTGTCGCTATGTGCAAACCTACTATCGCCTGGGGAGATACATCTCAGTTCGTTGGGTCAACGGCAGCCAGTCCTACGATGCGGAACTCCATCAACATGGCTGGTACGGGGGCGTAGGGTCAAGCCTTGCTTCTGAATCATCGCCATTCTGGGAATCTCGACTCTAGACCTCTCTAGCGAGGGTTCATGATGAAGGCGCGTCCTTTGTCATCGTTCTCGCGCACAGTTTCTGCATCGTCACGATTCGACAGTGACTTCGCTGGGCGACGTTTACCGTGCGCTGAGTGGCGGGTGGGCGTCGCCCTAGGGTCGAGCGCGAGCAATGATGGATGCTGCATGTTAGAACTGACCCAGCAATACAGCCCCAGGTTCACCGAATATTCACCTATTCGGGGGGTGTGAAGTGTCTTGTTTTGCTCTGACAACCCAGTTGCATCGCCTCGCCTATGCTCAGCGTCGGCTCGGCGTTAGGTAAAGCCGACTCGTTCGCTCTCTTTGCAACTCACTGGAGATTCGTATGAAATATCTACGACATGTGATGTCCGCTTTTGCACTCACGCTGTTGGGGCAAACTACCATGGCTGCGGTCGTCGATTTTGAAGACGTTTCAGTGCCTGGGGCTGTTATCTTGGAGCCGACGATAACATCGGGCGGCTTTCAGTTCACGGGAACCGCTGCGACTGGCGACGTAATGGGGGTCTACAACGACGCCGACGCCAACGTCTGCGGCGGCGGATGCGTTTTCAACGGCACGCAGTCACTTGTTCTGTACAACGATGACCAAACCGGGCCGTTCGAAGGCGTGATGTCGAGACTGGGCGGTGGCGCCTTCGACCTGCTGAGTTTTCACACCACAACATTGTTTCCGAATGTCCCGCCAGCAGGAACAACGCTTGAGGTCATCGGAACCCTTGCAGCCGGCGGGACGGTGCAGCAGACCTTCGCGTTTGACTCGATCCCCGACAATTTCCAATCCGAAACATTGACCGGGTTCACAAGTCTGAGCTCGGTGCTGTTCCGCTCCAACTTGCAATGGCCGGTTCTGGACAATATCGTTGTGACAATCCCCGAGCCGGGTTCGTTGGTCTTGATGTCGCTGGGGCTCGGTTTCGTAGGACTCGGACTAGGTCGGCGCAGGAATGCGTGATCGCAGTAAAACTGACACAAGAACCCGCTTCGGCGGGTTCTGTCTTTTGCATCGCAGCATATGAACTCCCCACAAGGGAAAGAAACTGACCCTATCCACGCACCCTGCGGCCGTATGCAGTGAAGGGCTCGCCGTTACTTCGTGCCAGCACTACAGCAATATGCCAATATAAAAGCAACCTTATCGCCACCCTTATTGACAATATCTCGCAGCTCAGTGTTCAACTTCGACATCGCCGCAGTTACCCTATCGGGCGCCTCACCCAATCCGCCCGTGTTGAAATCATGCACTTCGACGCCAACCGACTTCTTGTCCTTCGTCTTCGGGCTGGCCAGCGCACGATCCTCAGCTGCAAACTTTTGCTCGCGAGTCGCAACCGCCCCTATCTGTCCGGAACAGTATCCGTGAGTTCCCGACATAACGTGGATCGTATGGCCATCGCCGCTCAATCCGGCTCCGATGGTGGTCAGGGCCGCCGCCACGTCACGGACGGTGCACGGATCGTGAAATCCCCAAATCTGCACGGCCTTGGGGGTTGCCGAAGTGATATTCACAAGAGTCGCCATGGTGTGTCCTCCTGACAGTAAAAGTTGAGACTGAAAGTCTAGCAGTTCGGTCGCGTAGACGCCGTCGCAGCAGCGCAGTTCTACGTAGTACGCGGCCCACCATCACGCAGCGAACATCGGAGTGTTCGGCAACCATGGCCATCGCGGGAGGCTCAGTCCAACACCGCGCATCACCGATGCAATCCCTGCTCATCGGGTTCGTCAGTAGAAATCGCGATCACGCTGACAGGTCGGCCTTTGAGGCGCTTCCAGATGTAGACGCCGTAGCCCGACATGCCGTAGGCGACGAACAGTCCGAACAGTACTGCCGGTGGGTGCACGTTGATCAACGCAATGCCAATAGCGATGGCCACGATCACGATGAAGGGTACCGAACGCCTGAAACTAACGTCTTTGAAGCTGTAAAAGGGCACGTTGGTCACCATCGTCAGGCCCGCATACAGCGTTACAGAAAAAGCAGCCCATTCAAGCCAGCGTCCATCTACCGCGCCCGGCGTGAAACCGGCGTCGTCCAGAAGCCAAACAAAGCCCATCACCACCGCCGCTGCGGCTGGGCTGGGCAATCCCTGGAAGAATCGCTTGTCCACTAACGCGTGGTTGGTGTTGAAGCGGGCTAGGCGCAGCGCCGCGCAGGCGCAGTAAACAAAGGCGGCTATCCAGCCCAGCTTGCCCAGACCCTTGAGCGCCCATTCGTAGACGATCAGGGCAGGCGCGGCGCCGAATGACACCATGTCCGAAAGGCTGTCCATCTGTTCGCCAAAGGCGCTTTGCGTGTTGGTCATGCGCGCCACACGACCGTCCAAGCTGTCCAGCACCATGGCGGAGAAGATCCCGATGGCAGCGTTCTCGAAGCGGCCGTTCATGGCCATCACGACCGCGTAGAAACCGCCGAATAACGCCCCCAGCGTGAATAGATTGGGCAAGATATAAATTCCCTTGCGCCGTTGACGCGGTACGGGCTCGGCGTTTTCGTTCCCGTCGTCGTGGGACTCGATCATGATGTGGCCAGAGCGGCTATGACGGTAGCGGTCGCAAAGACTTTTTCTCCGGGCGCTACCTTTGGTGTCGCACTGGAAGGCAGGTACACATCCACCCGCGAGCCAAAACGTATGAAGCCGAAACGCTGGCCTTTGGTCAGCACGTCGCCCTCCTTGGCGTAACACAAAATGCGCCTGGCGACCAAGCCGGCCACTTGTACCAGCGTAACCGTTTGCCCACCGGCGTCGAGGATCAAAGCGTTGCGCTCGTTCTCGGTCGAGGCCTTGTCCAAATCAGCGTTCACGAACTTACCGGGGAAATACTGCACAGCGCGCACGACGGCATCGACCGGGGAGCGGTTGCTGTGAGCGTTAAAGACGTTCATGAACACGCTGATCAAAAGTGCCTCGCGGTCAGCATAGGGGTCTCGCGTGCGCTCTATCTTGACGATTCGGCCATCGGCTGGGGCAAGCACGGCATCTAGCTGCATTGGCACCGAACGCGGTGGGTCGCGAAAAAACTGCACTACTAAAACGAACACCAGCCAAGCCAACCCCGCCACCCATAACGGCAGAAATACAGACGCTAGGACTGCGACCAGGAAGGTAACGGCAATGAAAGGCCAGCCTTCTTTGGCCAG
>JAOTTZ010000254.1 GCA_029864165.1 Burkholderiaceae bacterium | reverse complement strand
CAGTGCCAAACAGCCACGCCCACCCCCGCCGCCCCCGGGCGGAGCGAGGTGAGTCCAAGCGAGAGGATCGGTTTTCAGGGATACCAGGGCGGTGCCCGGCTGGCCTCTCAGCAAGGAGAGCACATCATGGCTTATGTGAGAGTGGAACAACGCAACGCGCACCTGGCAGGTCCGGTCAGGCTGGAATTTGTCAACGGGCGCGACGGCAAGGTCGCCAAGGCGACGCTGACTGCGATTTCCAACACCCGGCGCGGTTTGGGTGACGGTCGCGAAGACGAGCCCATGGCAGTGCAATGGACGCTGTGGGGCAAGCAGGCCGAGAACGCCGCCGAGTACCTGGGCAAGGGCTCGCAAGTGAACATTGTCGGGCGCATGCGCCACAACAACTACCAAGACCGAAACGGCAAGCTCATCTACGCGCTGGCATTCATTTGCGAGGAGATCGACTATCTCGATAGCAAGGCCGAATCAGAAGCGCGGCGTGCGCGGCATGGAGGTTCGCAATCGGGGACGGATGCAGAATCCCGAAACGCTGCGGCAAAGCCACCACGTAGTCGCAAGGCCAGCAACGAAGCAGCATCCGGCGAACCGGGTAGCTCTTGACGGCAAGCGGGCGGGTTGCCTATGCAACCCGCCCGTTCTCAGTCTCAGCCAGATCCACGGGTAGTTGTGCGCTTGCTGCGGAGATGAACAAGCTCAGCCCACAAACCATACGGCGACGAAATTGCGCTGAGATTCATCGCGTCCCACAGCCCGTACTAACTCGATGATCGAGCCGGTGCGCGCGTGCACGCAAACCGCGCTCGCCCGTACACGGCATTCTTCATTGCTGCAAGAGGTCTCTCCATGAAAACACTCGTACTCGCAAATCAAAAGGGCGGCGTTGGCAAGTCGGCTGTCGCCACCTTACTGGCGCATTACTTTGCCCAGCACGGCCAGCGCGTGCTGGCGATCGACTTCGATCACCAGGGTAACTTCAGTAAGCCGCTGCGAACGTCGCAGCGCGCTGCGGTCGCTACGTTCACAGCAGACATGCTGATGACTGGCAATGTTCCTGCGCTGCCGCACAGCCACTTCATGCTGGTGCCGAGCGACCGGGCCCTCCTGGGTCTGGAGCGCCAGCCGACGCAGCACACGCCTTTCGCACGCAGTCTGCGAGCGTTTCTGGCCGCGGCTGATGCGCAGTTCGACGTGTGCGTGATCGACACCAACCCCAACCCCGATATCCGGCTGATCGCCGCACTGGCCTCGGCCGACTTTGTGCTGTCGCCGATTCAACTGAACCAAGAAGCGTTGGACGGCGTTACCGCGCTGCTCAACCATGAGCGCGTGGGCATCCGCAAGATCAAAGCCATCCTCAACCCGAAGCTGCAGCTGATTGGCTTGCTGCCCACGATGGTCGAGGCAACGCCGTTTCAAAAGGCCAACTTCGTGCAGGTCATCCAGCACTACAGCACACTGATGATCCCCATCGACAGCCAGCCTGGAAACTTTGCGCGTATCCCCCGCCGCTCGGCCATTGCCGAAGCCCAGGCCAACGGCGAAGTCCTGTGGGAGATGAAAAAGACCGCCGCCCGTGAGGCATGGAAGGAAACCGAGCCCAGCATTGCGCGCATCGCATCCATCGTCACCGGCGAGCAGACAAAAGAGGCCGAACATGCCGTTGCAGCTTGAGCCGCTGGCGCCGCTGGACGACGTAGCGGCCCTAGACCAGGCCGTGCCGGGGTTGAGCGGGACACCGATGATGATCGCGATCGAGCTGATCGACGAAGACCCGGAGCAACCCCGCACCGAGTTTGACGACGAGTCGCTGGCCGAGTTGGCGGCGACCATCGCCGAGCGCGGGGTCAAGCAACCGATCTCGGTGCGGCCACACCCAGACCAAGCCGGTCGCTGGATGCTGAACTTCGGGGCACGGCGGCTCAGGGCATCGAATCTTGCGGGCAAGACCGAAATACCGGCCTTTGTCGATGCGGCGGCTGACAGCTATGACCAGGTGATCGAGAACGAGCAACGTGAAGCCTTGACGCCACTTGAGCTTGCGCTATTCGTCCAACGGCGCATGGCCGCTGGGGACAGGCAAGCCGAGATCGCCAGGCAGCTGGGCAAGACCCGCGGCTATCTGACATTCGTCGGCGCCCTGATCGAGGCACCCGACTGGCTGCTGAGTTTGTACCGCAGCGGACGCTGCCGAGGTATCACCGAGCTTTACGACCTGCGCAAACTGCACCAAACCCAGCCTGACGTTGTTGAACAATGGTTGGTGACACAGCCCCAGGTAACGCGGGCGGATGTTCAGGCGCTCAAAGACAGGCTAAAGCCCGTGACGCCTTCGCCGGCAAAACAGGCGCCGTCAAACGACAAGTTGGATGGATCGCTCTCAGCGGTCGAACCCAACGTTCCTTCAACATCGTCCCACCGGCAGGCAGCTATGCCGCCCAACTCGGTAGCATGCACAGTCCAACATGAGCAAGGATGTGCTTCTCGTCGTGGTGTGACAGTGTTGGGAGAGATAGACGGCCTCACCGTTCGTGTGCTGGTGGACGTCGCTCCAGCCGAAGACGGGAACGTGTTTGTGAATACTTCCGCGAAAAGCTCGCGCCGAGCCGTTGCAATCGAATCCATTCGGGCGTTGCGGTTAGTGCGAGGCTAGCCTTGGCGGCGTCACTTCGCTGCCAACCACGCTCATGCTGCACCTATGAGCCGAAACCGAGCCGCAGAAACCTCGTGCGAATCAGGCGGACGACTTCCGCCAGGTCGCGCGAGTCAAGCCGATTCTTCTTGAGAAACGCGTGCCACTGGGTCTGTTTGGTCTTGTCTGCAGCGAAGGCATCGCTGAGGCCGACAGGCAAGTCGTTTGGCAAAGGTGTGTTCCGCCTTGCGAACGTCGCTGAGACGGCTTGACGCAGCTCGTCGTCGTTGACGGTTGGGTCACGCAGTAGGACCCAGAGGTCGGAGAAATCCTTCATCCGGCTGTTGGTCATGCCAAACAAGCATACGGCGTGTAATTTCTCTGCGATCACGGTCGCCTTAGGGTAAGCACGCAGCGTTGGTGCCGGTACATCGTCGATGAGCGTGGGGTACTGAATCAACTGTGCCTTCGGCGTGACAGCGTCGCCAAAACCGACGTCAACCTGCAGCGCGATGCGTGCGCTGGCTAACGTTGCCCGAATATCAATGCGCAGGCCACCATAGCTTGCATCTTGTCGGATCTCAGTGCCTCGCACCGAGGCGGGATCAAACTCGACGCCGTCGTCAACTGGCATGCTGCAGACGCTGCGAAAGACTGCGACCAAGGTTGCTACATCGTCGGTCCCAAAGCCCAGAAGGTCGGCGTCACGCGTCGGGCGGTGCGCCTGCCCATACCAGAGCTGGAAGAGCAGAGCACCCTTCAGCAGAAAATTCGGCGCATGCTCAGAGACCGATAGCCGATAGAGCAGCCGCTCCAGTCCGTATCGAGTCAGGACGAGGTTGAAGTCCTCTTTAGCACTGTCAGCGTGTTGCTTCAATCGCGCGCGGATCGACGCGGCGCGGTTCGCTGTCATGCGGTGATCGCCTCAACATAAGGGCGCATCACCCTAGCAACCCGGTTCGCAACGGCATACCGCCAAAGCGCGTCCAGCGTGAATTTGCGCTTTGTCCAACCGTCGCGCAATGCTTCGAGGGCCACGTCAAGGCCGATCTTGTTGCGAAACTTGAAACAGTCGGCCACGGTCTTGGCAGCGTCGAACACCGGTACCTGTACGCCGTCTACTTTGACGCGCACTACGCCATTGGAGAGTGCAGCATCAGACATGCGCACGGTGCGCAGCGCCGGATGATCCAGGCGCGGTGTCACCATGCCATGCGGGAGTGCCAACCATACCTCGAAAGGCGCTTGCGTGCCGATCTCGTGAACGCGCAGGGCCGACAGCAGGCACACCACGCCCCTAGGTACGCGC
>JAOTTZ010000253.1 GCA_029864165.1 Burkholderiaceae bacterium | reverse complement strand
GACCGCAGCTATGGGCAACAACGCGCCGAGAGCAGAAAAACCTGTTTGAAGTTTCATGATGGGGTCTCCTCTTGTGGTGAAAACAATTCTAAAAGCATATCGGACGTGGGGCGCCAAAGCAAGAATCGGTTTCAGCGCGGACAGTTTTCAGACCATACGAGCGCTCTTGCCATTTGCTCGCCGCAGCGCCGCCAAGCCCAACATGCCTTAACATGGCGCTGCGTTGGACACCAACCAACGCGCCAAGAAATTGATTCGCGTCCCGCAACAAGGAGATCTCTCTATGAAACGCACAGCATCGGCCGTCTGGACTGGTGGCCTCAAGGACGGCAAAGGCAGCCTATCCACGCCCAGTGGCGCGCTCAAGAACGTGCCCTACGGATTTAGCATGCGGTTCGAGGATGCCCCCGGAACAAACCCTGAGGAATTGATCGCGGCAGCGCACGCCGGCTGCTTCTCGATGGCGCTTTCGGCGCAACTCGGCGAAGCGGGCATGACTGCAGAAAGCATCAACACCACCGCCACCGTCACGCTGGACAAGGTCGAGGGTGGGTTTGCGGTCACGGCCGTTCATCTGAACCTGGCGGCAAAAATTCCGCAGGCCGACCAGAAAGCCTTCGAAGCCGCGGCCGAACGCGCCAAAGTTGGATGTCCGATCTCCAAGCTGCTGAACGCGAAAATCACGCTCGACGCAAAGCTGCAAGTGTGAGGGCTCGTGGGTCGAACACCCACTAGGACGGCAGACGACAAAGCCGCCAACTATGCTATGCAGCAGTTCGACGCGGGCGCAACCGTGGCGCTGCCACGGCACCTCATCCGCCGTTGCCGCTGCTTTGACTCTCACCGCACCGATCTTGAAGCACCGAACGCACCGTCTGCAAGGGCTGGTTGCGCTTCTTAGCGCTGGCTCGCTGCTGTACGCGGCAGCGTGGTCAAATGCGTGGGCGCAGCAAGACGGCGCTGCACCGCAAAATACGCTTCCGGCGTTGGGGGACTCCGACGCGGAAGAGCTCAATGTCGGCGCTGAACGCAGGCTCGGCGACCAGATCATGCGCGAGATTCGGCGCGACCCAGACTACCTGGACGACCCCGTCCTGCTCGAGTACCTGCGCGGCGTGTGGCAACCGCTGATGGCCGCAGCGCGCGCGCGCGGCGAGATCAGTGGCGAAGCCGTCGGCCGCTACGCCTGGGAGCCGTTTTTGGTGCGTTCACGCAGCGTCAACGCCTTTGCGTTGCCTGGGGGTTATGTCGGCGTGCACCTGGGCCTGATCGCGCTCACCACCAGCGGCGACCAACTGGCTTCTGTGCTGGCCCACGAAATGTCGCACGTCACGCAACGCCACATTGCGCGCAATATCGCCAACAGCAAGCGAGCGTCGATGCTCAGCATCGCCGCCACGATTTTGGGGGTGCTGGCAGCCAGCCGCACCGGCAGCGCCGACGGTGCCAACGCAGTTCTCGCCGGCGGGCAGGCAGCCGCGATTCAAAGCCAACTGAATTTCTCGCGCGACATGGAGCGTGAGGCCGACCGTATTGGCTTCGGGATCATGACACAAGCTGGCTATGCCCCCGGTGGCATGGCAGCGTTGTTCGAGAAGTTAGCGCAATCTTCGCGCTTGAATGACAACAACGGCTTTCCCTACCTGCGCACGCACCCGCTGACCACCGAGCGCATAGGCGAGGCGCGCTCGCGCATGGGCATCGCGCCGGTATCGGCGCCATCAGCAGATACGCTCGAGCATGCCATCGCACAGGCACGCGCCCAGGTCTTGATGGAGCCGCGCAACGATGCGCTGCGGCGTTTGCAACGGCTCGACACCGATACCGACACCGCCGTCGGCGCGGTGGACCAGCTTGGCGCGGCGTACGCCAGCGCGCTGGCTTCCACCTTGCTGCGCGACTGGTCTTTGGCAGACGCGGCGCTTGCCCGCGCTTTCGCTGTGGTACGTGGTAGCGGCCAACACAGTGACGCGCGCGCGCTGCGCGTCGTCACGTTGCTGCAAGTGCAATCGCTGCTGGATCGCGGTGACACCCAGCGTGCGCTGTCTGTATTGGCCACGCTTGCCAGCGACAAGACCCGGCCATTGATGCTGCTGCGATTGCAGGCAGCCCTGGCAAGTACCAATCCGACCCGCAACGGCAAGCAGCTCGAACTGCCTAGCGTCGTCGAAGACCTGCAAACCTGGGTAGCCCTCCACCCCGACGATGCGCTTGCGTGGGGCGCGCTCAGCCAGGGATGGGAGCAGCTTGGACAGCCGCTGCGTGCGTTGCGCGCCAGCGCCGAATCGCAGCTCTCACTCGGCGACTTGCGGGGTGCGTCCGAACGGCTAAAGGCCGGCCAACGGCTCGGACGCGCCAGTACTTCGCCTGCCGATTTCTTCGAAATGTCGGTGATCGACGCGCGCCTGCGCGACGTCGAAGCGCAGCGCAGGGCTATCGATGCCGAGCAGCGCCGATAGGCGATCACGCCAGACGCGTGAAACCGGCCCGTGCTCTTGCATGAACGTCACCGCGTTTGCGCACCGCCGCCGGCAGTGCGTAGCTATAGCGCTTCGCGAAGTCGCTCGCCAGCGTGTTGCATACCGTCCATTGGAGCCTCTCAGTGAATAGCCTGTTCGCCCTGTTGGGCATTGACGCGTGGAAGCCAGTGATTACTGTATTACTGCTGCCCCCGGTACCTTTGCTCGTGCTGGTCTTGGCTGGCGCGCGACTGATTCTGCCGCGACGCTGGCTCGGCTGGCTGCTGGTGCTGCTGGGTGTTGTGGGCTTGTGGCTGAGCTGCTGCACAGGCATCGGCGATCTGCTGACTGCACAAGTACTGCGCCCTCCTGCGGCGCTGAGTAGCGAACAGTTGAGCGCATTGAAAAACGATGTCAAAGCGCGACGCGCAGTGACTATCGTCGTCGTCGGTGGCGGACGCACGGACCACGCGCCCGAGTACAGCTCTTCCAGCCTGACGCATCACTCGCTAGAACGGTTGCGCTACGGCCTCTGGCTGGGCCGAGAAACGGGGGCGCCCGTTGGATTTTCAGGCGGCACAGGCTGGTCTGAGGCGGTTGGTGCGGCAGAGTCCGAAGTGGCCGCGCGCATCGCCACGCAGGAATTTGGCCGCTCGCTTCAATGGACCGAGAACGAGTCTCGCGACACGCGCCAAAATGCCCGCCTCACGGTCGCCTTGTTGAAGCGGCTGGATATCACCCGCGCAGTCCTCGTAACGCACGACTGGCATATGCCGAGAGTGTTGGCGTTGTTCAAGCAAGCGGCGGGCGACGGCATCGAATTCCAAGCTGCGCCCGTGGGCGCAACCACCGGCGTGCGCGAGAACCATTTGCTTCGGTGGTGGCCAACCGTGGACGGGTTTGCCCGCGTGCGGCACGTGCTCCGAGAACTGCTCGCCACGCTGGCCGGAACTTGATCCCCTCAAACACAAACCCCCCTCGCCTGAAACAGCATCGAGAGGGGCGGGTGGCTAACGCCACCTATTCGGGGCTCCAGAGGTTTTCGGTCCGGGGCCCCTGCGCGCAGAGACTGCGCCAGAGAGAACGCCTGCAAGCAGGCGTATGAAGATTACGCCGAAGCGCATGCCGATGTCAAGCCCAATTCGAGTTCAGGGCGGTTTATTTTCGTAACAACCTGCCGCTTGCTGCTCCGCGGAATGCTTGCACCGTTTGCACCGGCAAAGCGTGGCAGCGGCGGTCGCAACGCGCAACCCTTGGAACCGCAGCACCAATTAATTGCTAGAGCGCCGCCTCAGCAAGCACCGGCGTTCCGAGCGAGCGCAGGACGTCACGGACGAGCTGAGCGCGCTCCTTGGGATCGGTGGTCGCTCGCTCCAGCCGCAGCTTGTCGTTACCGGCAAGCTTGATGTGCTGATTCTTGCGCACCAGTTCGACGATGTTGGCAGCGTCAAAGGGCGGGTTGGGGCAAAAGCTGATCACGATCAACTTCG
>JAOTTZ010000252.1 GCA_029864165.1 Burkholderiaceae bacterium | reverse complement strand
ACGTTGGCTTGCACGCTCACCTGCTGCGCCAACGCCACGTAGACCGTCTTGATCTGTTGAGCACCACCCGTGCATGCAGCCGGACCCGGCGCATGGCAAGAACATAAAGCCTTGGCACCGGTGTGGATGACGTAGCAACTACCGGCCGCGTCGGCGTGAAAGCTGACGCGTACCGGCTCGTTGCGCGCCACCGCTTCGGTCCGCACGTACTGCAAATCGGTCGCCAGTTGCGTGGCCACACCCTGCAGCCGCTTTTTGGCGACCAGCCCCTGAAAACCAGGCAATGCTGCCGAGACCGCGATGGCGCTGATGAGCATGGCCACGGCGTTTTCGACCAACGTAACCCCGCGTTGTGTTTGCATGTGTGCCTCGTTGCGTTGAACCATGCACACACTGTAGAAAATCGCGAGCAATTTCGCGTCCCCATTGCGGGGGAATTCAGGCTCGGCGATGGGGGCCCCCATTGGGGGGAGTCGAACCTGAGGAGCCCAGGTTTTGCATTCTTCTCTGCGCTGTATGAAAATACAGCTACCGGCCAACTATGCGGCCACAAGCAAAGAGGTTGCCATGGAAGAAAGCCCCAAGCTCACCGCACGCCAGTTGCAAGTGCTCGACCTGGTGCAAAGCGCCATCGCACGCACCGGCGCCCCGCCCACCCGCGCCGAGATCGCTACCGAACTGGGCTTTCGCTCGGCCAACGCAGCCGAGGATCACCTGCAAGCCTTGGCCCGCAAAGGCGTGATCGAGTTGGTGGGCGGAACGTCACGCGGCATTCGCCTGAAGGGGGACAAGTTGCGCGCACTGAATCTATCGCGCAACAGGCAGCTCCTACTACCGCTGCCCGGTGTGGCGCAACTCTCACTGCCCCTGGTCGGTCGCGTCGCTGCGGGCAGCCCCATCCTTGCGCTGGAGCATATTGACAAGACCTACATGGTGGAAGCCAGCATCTTTGCGCGCCGCCCAGACTACCTGCTGACGGTACGCGGCATGAGCATGCGCGACGCCGGCATCATGGACGGCGATCTGCTCGCGGTGCGCAAAGCCAAGGATGCGAGAAACGGCCAAATCGTCGTCGCGCGGCTCGACGACGAGGTCACCGTCAAGCGCTTGCGCCATATCGGCACCCGCATCGAGTTGCTGCCCGAAAACCCAGATTTCGAGCCCATCGTCGTGTCGCGCCGCACGCATACTTTTGAGATCGAAGGCCTGGCCGTCGGTCTGATCCGCAACAACATGATGCTGTGAGCGGGTTGGTATGCGCGAGGCAGCCGCAGCAAAGGACTGCGGGGGCCTTGGGCAACGCTGAAAAAGTCCCTCACGGATCGCGCATCGTCGCTTTGGGCGGTCTGCGGCGTTGCAAATCCTCGCCATAGCTCCGGCTATGGCTGTGGTTTGCGCCTTGCAGCCCATCCCAAACCGACGCGCGCGCCCTCGCGGGGACTTATTCAGCGTTGCCCTTGCGAGTTGCGATCGCGTCCTGGCGCCCTCTACACGGCCGCCGGTTTGTGGTACTGTATGAAAATACAGTATCCCCACAATGCAAGCCACTCCCCTCCCCCAACGCACGGCACCAGAAGCCGTGCCCGGCATGGCCGCGCAAGTTTGGCGCGGCAACCAGCTAGGCAGTGCACAGGGCCGGGTGTGCCCGAGCGGGTTCAAGACACTCGATACGGAATTGCCCGGTGGCGGCTGGCCCTGCTGCGCGATCACAGAGGTCTTGCAGCCGCAGTGCAGCGCCGCCGAATGGCGGCTATTGCTGCCCGGCCTGGCGGCGCTGGCCACGCCGCAACGCCCGCTGCTCGTTGTAGGGGCTCCGCAGCAACCTTACTTTGGGGGCTTGCGCTTGTACGGTGCGTCTGAGCAATGCGTGGTGCTGGTGTGCGCCCAGACTCCGGCACAGCAACTCTGGGCAACAGAGCAGGCACTCAAAACGGAGGGGCTCGCCGCCGTGGTGGCGTGGTTGCCGCACGCACGCGCCGAGCAGATCCGGCGCCTGCAAGCCTGCGCCAGCCGCTGCCTTGCACCAGCCTTTTTGCTGCGGCCACAAGCCACGCAGTTCGAATCGTCGGCCGCGCCGCTGCGCGTGCAAATCAGGCTGGGCGGCATGCATACGCTCGCCGTACACATCCTCAAACGCCGCGGGCCCATGCATGAAGGCTGGATAACGCTCAATGCGCTGCCACCGCACTTGGTGGATGTGCTTTCAAGGCAATCGGCGCATGCCGAGCCTGAACAGGAGGGCGCCGGTGCAGTACTGGATGGCGCTGTTGGTCGCCCCGCGCTCGCAGTCGCAAGCGCTTGACGCCAGATTGCCGTTAGGCTGGTGGGCGCTGCAGTTCACACCGCGTGTCGCCTTGTACGACGACGCGGTAGTGTTGGAACTGAGCACGAGCCAGCGTCTCTTCGGCGGAGAAGCAGCGTTGCGCGAGCGCGTACGCAAAGAGGCGCTGGACATGGGCTGCACAGCGGTCGCGTGGGCGCCGACCAGTACCGGCGCGGTCGCTCTGGCGCGCTGCGGTGAGACCGATGGTTTTGCGGCACCGCTGGCGCACACCCTGGACCGGCTGCCCTTGATTGCCTTGCCCGAAGTGGCGGCTGAGGCACATACATTGCTGCGCTTGGGCTGCAAGACCCTGGGTGATGTGCGCCGCTTGCCGCGCGGCGGTCTCAGTCGCCGCTTTGGCAAGCGCTTGCTGCAAGCCCTGGATGGCGCTTATGGGCTGCGGCCCCACGTACACGAGTGGTTGTCCGCCCCCGAGGTGTTTGACGCCAGGCTGGAGCTGCCGGGGCACATCGAGCTTGCCGACGCACTGCTTTTTGGTGCTCGACGGTTGTTGCTGCAAATGTCGGGTTGGCTCGCAGCCCGCCACGCTGGGGTGCGCAGTTTTCGCTTGCGCTGGAAGTACGACTCGCATCGTGGCCGCAACGCGCCCGACCATGACGAGATAACGATCCACACCGCTGAGGCCACGCGCCAGATCGACCACTTCTTGCGGCTGCTTGCCGAGCGGTTGGCCAAAACACGGCTGGCAGCACCGGTCGATGAAATCTTTGTGCACGCGCAAAACGCCGAGCCTTTGGAAGAAATGAGTGCGTCGCTGCTGCAGGAAAAAACGCATGGCGGCGAATCGGTGACGCAGCTGATAGAACGCTTGTCGGCCCGGCTCGGGCCCGACAAGGTGCTGCGGGCGGTGCTGCGACCTGACTACCGGCCTGAATGGGTGCAAGCATGGCAACCGGCGACACAGCCGCTGCCGCGTGGTGGCACCGCGTTGCCCGACATGCCGCAGCCAACGTGGTTGCTAACGCAGCCTTTGCGCTTGGCGCTCAAGAGCGAGCGGCCGCTGTACCAAGGGCCGCTGGCTCAGGTGTGCGGGCCGCACCGCGTGGAAGCAGGCTGGTGGGATCGCACCGCAGCGGCCAGCGCAGACTCAAGCCTGGTGCGTCGCGACTACTACGTGATGTTCAACGAACACGCGGGCCTGCTATGGGTTTACCGCGAACTCGATGTCGGCGAAGATCGCGGCAGCCCGTGGTACCTGCACGGCGTTTTTGGGTGACGGAAATGCCATCTGTTTTGCCCGCGTACGCCGAACTGCACTGCCTGAGCAACTTTTCGTTCCTGCGCGGCGCTTCGCACGCTGACGAGCTGGTCACCAGGGCCAAGACTCTGGGCTACCACGCGCTGTCCATCACCGACGAGTGCTCTTTGGCCGGCGTGGTGAGGGCACATGTGGCAGCCAAAGAAGTTGGTTTGAAGCTGCTCATCGGGGCCGAGTTCAAGGTGCTGGCAGCCACACCATTTCGAATCGTGGTGCTGGCAAGCAACCGCAACGGCTACGGCAACCTCAGCGAATTCATTACGCGTCTGCGCATGTCGTCCGAGAAGGGCACGTACCGGCTCGCCTGGAACGACTTGTGGCCGGGTTGGCTGGACGATTGCTTGCTGCTCTACATCGCTGACCGCC
>JAOTTZ010000251.1 GCA_029864165.1 Burkholderiaceae bacterium | reverse complement strand
CGGGGTGACTACTGACACCGAAAACCTTTCGAGGGTGTTGATACGTTCCACCGCACGTCGGCCGCGCTACCTGCCGCAGCTAGCTGCACGGCTGCTACATGCGGGCAGGCCGCTTGCTCCTTCGCTAGGCTGGGGGCCAACCTCTCTCCAGTGACGGGCGCCCAAAACACGCAAACGCCCGCCGATACGTCAGCCTGAGCTGCCGGGGCGCGCATCGGCCCTCGCGCCTTCGGCCGCGTGTGGTACGACCTTGGGATACGCTTTCCTGGCCGGGCCAAGTGCAGCAAAGGCAGTGCGTCGATCAGTGCATGATAGGTGGCGCCGGCTCTGGAACCACGGCGCCAGCTTCATCGCTGACTTGTGAGTGCTCGTCCAGCCGTGACACAAGGCGAGTCAGATTGCCAAGCGACAAGAGGTGCGCATCGATCCAGCTCAGATAGCCCGATCTGAACAACTCGACCACTCGCACGTCGTCCATACCGGCCAAACGGGCCCTGTCCACTATCCACACGCCCTGCAGCGATTGGCGTGTGCCCTTGCGCTCGACGTTGATGACCTTGGAGACCAGCAGCCCCAGTTCTTTGAGCCGAGTGGCAAACATTGTCGTGCGCTGAGCTTCATTGTGAAAGAGCTGTAGAAACTCCAAAACACGCTTGAGGTAAGCAGACTCGGCGCCGTCCGCTTCGAACAAAGGCTCTCCCGTGTCGTTGGACAGACCCGGGTAAACCTCATCTATGCAAACGGTCAGCCGATCGGCATCGTCGGTTTTGGCCAACACGAAGGGGTAGCGGCGCGCAAAAGCGGGTACGTAAGTCCCCGTCGCCCACAACCCTTGCGCGTCAACCATTAAATTCTCGTTGTCGCGCAGGCCGACCAACGCTGCGACGTTGAAAGGGCCTCCCTCCTCGCCGACAAAGACAATCGGATAGTCACGCGCAGCTTCGGCAAACTCGGTACTTGCGATCGGCACGGCGTTTGTCTTGGCCGCAAAGCCGAAGTGGTTCTGAGTGGGTGACATCCGCAGCGCCTGATGCCGTTCTCGATTGAGCGCAATAGGCCGCTCGTAGAACATCAACTGTGTCATGTATCTCTCCTGGAACTGAAAAATCGGATGTTGGAACCCTCACTTGTCATTATCTCTCAGGTCAAGCTTTGGCCAAGCAGTCGCCACACTAGACTCTCGGTATGACGACGGCTATCCCTTCGAAAAGCGTGGGTGCGCTCAGTGGCCTGCTGCCCTTCCTGCGCCCCTACCGCTTACGCATCGCGCTTGCAGTGTTGTTCCTGGTGCTGGCGGCAGTGAGCACCTTGGTTTTCCCAGTTGCGTTGAAGTCGTTGATCGACCAAGGGCTGGTTGCCAGCGATCCGGGCCAACGCGTGATGGCCTTGCGTGAACATTTTTTTGCGCTGTTTGCCGTTGGTGGGGCGCTGGGTGTGTTCTCGGCGGCCCGCTTCTACCTGGTGAGCTGGCTGGGCGAGCGCGTCACCGCTGACTTGCGCAATGCCGTGTACGCGCATGTCGTGCACCAAAGCCCTGAGTTCTTCGAAGTCACGCAAACGGGCGAGGTATTGTCGCGCCTGACCACCGATACGACCCTTGTTCAAACCGTCATCGGCTCCAGTCTGTCGGTGGGCCTGCGCAATACCGTGATGGGCCTGGGCGCGATGCTGATGCTGATCGTCACCAACCCGTATGTGATGACGCAAGTGTTTGGCATCCTCATTTTGGTGGTGCTGCCGTCGATTTACTTTGGGCGCCGGGTGCGTAAACTCAGCCGCGCGAGCCAAGACCGCGTTGCCGACACCAGCGCCATCGCCGCCGAGGTACTGAACGCGATCTCGGTGGTGCAGAGCTACACGCAGGAGCGGCGCGAGGCGGCGCGCTTCGATGCCTCGACTGAAAGCGCGTTTGCGACCGCCATACGCCGCACTCGCATGCGCTCGTTTTTAGTCGCCTTCATCATCACGACCACCTTCGGTGCGCTGCTGTGGGGGCTGTACCAGGGAACGCAGGCCGTCATCGCGGGCCAGATCAGTGCTGGGCACCTTGGGCAGACAGTGATCTACGTCATCATTCTCGTGGCGTCGGTTGCCGTGCTCGCCGAGGTATACGGTGAACTGCTGCGTGCGGCCGGTGCGACGGAGCGGCTGATCGAATTGCTGTTCGCACGCTCACATATCGTCACGCCCGGAAGTCCGTTGGCACTTCCTGCCGCGCAAGGCGGATCGTCGGTGCGGCTTGAGGGGGTGAGTTTTTGTTATCCCTCGCGGCCGTTGCGCAAAGCGCTGGATGAGTTCTCCCTTGAGGTACGTCCAGGTGAGACGGTGGCCATCGTCGGTCCGAGTGGTGCCGGTAAGAGCACTTTGTTTCAGCTACTGCTGCGCTTTTACGACGTGCAGTTGGGTCGCGTGCTGATAGATGGCGTGCCGGTGCGCGATGTAGCGCTTGCCGATCTGCGCCTGCGCGTCGGGATAGTGCCGCAGGACGCAGTCATCTTTTCGGCCGACGCGATGGAGAACATTCGTTATGGTCGCCCCGAGGCCAGTGACGGTGAAGTAATTGCCGCCGCGAAGAACGCATATGCCCACGAGTTCTTGCTTGCCCTGCCCGAGGGCTACAACACCTTCCTGGGTGAGCGTGGTGTGCGCTTGTCGGGTGGCCAGCGCCAGCGCATTGCGATCGCGCGCGCCATGTTGAAAAACGCGCCACTGTTATTGCTCGACGAAGCCACCAGCGCGCTCGACGCCGAAAGCGAGCGCATGGTGCAGGCAGCCCTCGCATCGGCGATGAAAAACCGCAGCACGCTTGTCATTGCTCACCGACTGGCAACCGTGCAGCGCGCCGACCGCATTGTGGTGATGGAGCACGGCCGCATCGTCGATACCGGAACGCATGCCGAACTGATCGCTCGCGCTGGCCTGTACGCGCGGCTCGCAGCCATGCAGTTTGACGCTTGAGCATGACGTACCGAAGGCCCTATGAGGTTGGTGAAGAGCATGACTGAAGAACAACGCCCAATCCGCTCGCAGTATGAAGACTTCCTGCGCCACGTGGACAACCACGGGGTATTCAAGCCGGACCGGACCGGCACCGGCACAAAGAGCGTATTTGGTTATCAAATGCGATTCGATCTGAACGAGGGCTTTCCGCTCATCACGACAAAAAAAGTGCATCTCAAGTCGATCATCTACGAGTTGCTGTGGTTTCTGCGCGGGGACGGTAATGTGTGCTGGTTGCGGGAACGTGGCGTGACGATCTGGGACGAATGGGCGCGTGAAGACGGCGATCTGGGGCCCGTTTACGGCGTGCAGTGGCGCAACTGGCCGGCGCATGATGGCGCGAGCATCGATCAAATCGCCGAAGTCATCAAGACCTTGAAAACAGACCCCGATTCGCGCCGCATCATTGTCAGCAGTTGGAACGTGGCTGACCTACCCAAAATGGCGTTGATGCCCTGTCACGCGCTGTTTCAGTTCTATGTCGCGGATGGGAAGCTCAGTTGCCAGCTCTACCAACGCAGTGCCGATATTTTTCTCGGCGTGCCGTTCAACATTGCAAGCTATGCGTTGCTCACACACATGGTGGCGCAACAATGCGACCTGGGTGTGGGCGACTTCATCTGGACCGGCGGCGATTGCCATATCTACAGCAACCACTCGGAGCAAGTCGCGCTACAGCTCTCGCGCGCGCCGTTTCGGTACCCCTTACTACAGATCATGCGCCGTCCACCGTCCATTTTCGACTACTCGTACGGAGACTTCGAAATGCTGGAATACGAATGCCATCCGGCGATCAAAGCGCCGGTGGCGGTATGACGATCTCTATCATCGCCGCGGTTGCACGCAATGGCGTCATTGGTCACGCTGGAGCGCTCCGATGGCAGCTACCCGAGGACCAGAAGTTCTTTAGGCGTGTGACGATGGGCTGCCCGGTCATCATGGGGCGCAAGACCTGGGAATCGTTACCGGATCGTTTT
>JAOTTZ010000250.1 GCA_029864165.1 Burkholderiaceae bacterium | reverse complement strand
CAACCTGAGACCGGTGTGACCTACGCGCACAAGATCGACAAGCGCGAGGCAATGATCGATTGGCGTCACCCCGCACCTGTGATCGAACGTCGCTTGCGCGCCTTCGACCCCGTTCCAGGTGCTGGCAGCCCGCTCGGCGGTGAAGTCGTCAAGCTCTGGCGCGCTCAGGTCGTTGCCGGTAGTGGCGTCCCGGGCGAAGTGCTGGCAGTCAGCGATTTGGGCATTGTCGTTGCCTGCGGTGACGCGGCCCTGCAACTCACCGAACTGCAACGGCCGGGCGGCAAGCGCGTGTCGGCCCGGCACTTCCTGCAAAGCCGCGCAGTGTCACCCGGAATGCGATGGGCCAGTCCGGATTGAACTTTCGGTGATCAGCCCCACCTGATGTACTGTTTTTGATAAGGGGGTGACCATGTTCAACCTGTTGAAGACGGCCGTGCTGATGGCGGCCGTCACCGCGCTGTTCATGGCGCTGGGCTCCGTGCTGGGCGGACGCGATGGCATGCTGATCGCCCTGCTGGTGGCAGTGGGTATGAATTTCGTCAGTTACTGGTATTCCGACAAGCTGGTGCTGAAGATGTACAACGCGCGTGAGGTCGACGAAGCTTCGGCGCCGCAGTTCTACCGCATGGTGCGCGAGTTGGCGCAGCGCGCCGAGTTGCCTATGCCCCGCGTTTACCTGATCGACGAGAACGCACCCAACGCTTTTGCAACCGGCCGCAACCCCGAGCACGCCGCTGTCGCGGCGACGACGGGAATTTTGCGTGTGCTGTCCGAGCCAGAACTGCGCGGTGTGATGGCGCACGAATTGGCGCACGTCAAACACCGCGACATCCTCATCTCAACCGTGAGCGCGACCATGGCCGGCGCGATTTCGATGCTGGCATATTTCGCCATGTTTTTTGGCGGACGTGGTTCTGGCGGGCGCTCGAACCCCATCGTCAGCCTGTTGGTGATGCTGCTGGCGCCACTGGCCGCCAGCCTGATACAGATGGCTATCAGTCGCACGCGCGAGTTCGAGGCCGACCGGGGCGGCGCTGAAATTTGCGGCGACCCGCAAGCGCTGGCCAGCGCGTTAGAAAAGATCCACCGCTACGCTAGCGCAACGCCCCTTGTGGCGGCCGAGCGTCACCCCGAGACAGCGCAAATGATGATCATGAATCCGCTTACAGCGGGTGGCTTGCGCAGCCTGTTCTCGACCCACCCCTCGACCCAAGAGCGGGTGGCGCGGCTGCTGGCGATGGCTTCGGACCACGCTCGCTGAGCCCCCCAACGCGGGGCAACGTTCAAGTTGCCGAATCGAGCGACCGATAATCCGAGCAGAGCCCATTACTTTGACCACCGACATGCGCGCTTCACGTCTTGCTGCGGCCTTGTTGCCGCTTATGCTGCTAACCGGCTGCGAGTTGCTGGGTATCGAATCGCTCGAAAAGCTTGCCGAGCTGAGAGACAACGAAGGCAAGGCCATCGGCAGCGCTTGCCGCCATGCAATGCGTGCGATTGAAGACTGCTACACGCTCAATCCCAAGGCGGTCAAGGCAGCGGTGTTTGCCGGATGGCGCGAAATGGACGAGTACATGCGCGAAAACAAAATCGAGGGTGTGGCGCCGGCGCTGGCAAACGCAAGCGGCAAGTCGAAGCGGTCCGCGGCAGCAAAGGCCGGCAAAGATTCTGTCCGCCAGGTGACAAAGTCCGCCGCTGATAGCGATAAGGTGGCCGCCCACTGATCGCACGGGCTGTTTTATCAGCCGTCGTTCGCTATGCCCATACCAAGGCGCACGTGCGCAATACGACGTGCCGAGTGCGCCACATACGGGGTCGTGATCAGGCCCCCGCTGGGCAGCATATAGTGCACTCCCATGCAGCTTTGGCAAAGGCGCAAGTTCGCTCACTGCCTTGCTGCATTGCTGGGCCACGGCTTGAGGGTGTGGCCAGCGTGCGAATAGCGGCTGCACGTGCATAGAATCACTGCTCGTACCCTATGACCATGAACATTCTTCGATTCTCCGACTTGGTAGCCCAGGGCCAGGTTTCTGGCCAGCGTGTTTTCATCCGCGCCGACCTCAACGTGCCGCAAGACGACCAAGGACGCATCACCGAGGACACCCGCATCCGCGCCAGCGTGCCGTGCATAGAGCTGGCCTTACAGGCCGGTGCGGCGGTGATGGTGACGTCGCACTTGGGCCGCCCCACCGAAGGCGAGTTCAAGACAGCCGACTCGCTGGCCCCGGTGGCACTGCGCCTGGGCAAGTTGCTGGGCCGGCCGGTACCGCTGGTGTCGAACTGGGTTGATGGTGTGAGCGTGGCCCCCGGTGAACTGGTGATGCTGGAGAACTGCCGCCTCAATCCGGGTGAAAAAAAGAACAACGAACAGCTTGCACGCAAGATGGCCGCGCTGTGCGACATTTTTGTTCACGACGCCTTTGGCACGGCGCACCGCGCGGAGGCTTCGACCTACGGCATTGCGCAGTACGCGCCCATAGCCTGTGCGGGCCCCTTGCTGGCAGCGGAAATCGACGCCGTCACGCGCGCGCTGGCCGAGCCAAAGCAACCGCTGGTAGCCATCGTCGCCGGCTCCAAAGTCAGCACCAAGCTGACAATTTTGCAGGCGCTGGCAGCCAAGGTCGATCAACTCATCGTCGGCGGGGGCATTGCTAATACATTCATGCTTGCCGCCGGCCTGAAGATAGGCAAGAGCTTGGCAGAGGCCAGCCTGATCAGCGACGCTAAGGCCGTGATCGACGCCATGGCCGCGCGCGGCGCAGCCGTGCCTATTCCTAGCGATGTCGTGACCGCCAAGGCTTTCGCCGCCGATGCCCCGGCCACCGTCAAGTTCGCCGGCGATGTGGCCGACGACGATCTGATCCTCGACATCGGTCCGCAGACCGCTGCACTGTTGGCGCGCCAACTCATGGCCGCGGGTACCATCGTCTGGAACGGCCCGGTCGGCGTGTTCGAGTTTGAAGCCTTTGCACACGGCACCGAAACCATAGCGCGCGCGATCGCCGCGTCGAACGCGTTCAGCATCGCCGGTGGCGGTGATACCTTGGCTGCGATTGCGAAATACGGCATTGAGAAACAGGTCAGCTACATATCCACCGGCGGTGGCGCGTTTCTCGAAGTGCTCGAGGGCAAGACGCTACCGGCGTTTGAGATCCTTCAAAAACGAGCTACCGCTTAGACTTAACGCAAGTACCGACGCGCAAGCAATACTGGGCGGGTCGTCTCCAGTTCTTCAATAACACGACAAGGACCAGCTTATGGAGACTCCCATGTCCCGCGCCACCAAAATCGTCGCCACGCTCGGCCCGGCCTCGTCGTCACCGGAAGTGTTGGGGCGCATGATTCGCGCCGGCGTCGACGTGGTGCGGCTTAACTTTTCGCACGGCGGTTCGAAAGACCATGTTGATCGGGCGGCGTTGGTGCGCGACGTGGCACAGCAGGCTGGCAAGGACGTTGCGATCATGGCGGACTTGCAGGGGCCTAAGATTCGCGTCGGCAAATTCGAAGGCGGCAAAACCTTGTTGGAGCCAGGGCAAAAGTTCATCCTCGACGCCTCCTCCACCGAACTCGGCACCAACGAGCGTGCCAGCCTGGACTACAAAGCGCTGCCGCGCGACGTAAAGCCCGGTGACACGCTGTTGCTCAACGACGGCTTGCTCAGGCTGACGGTCGATGCGGTACGTGGTGAGCAAGTGCATACCACGGTGATGGTGGGCGGCGAGCTGTCCAACAACAAGGGTATCAACAAAGCCGGCGGCGGCCTGACTGCACCGGCGCTGACCGCCAAGGACATGGAAGACATCACCACGGCGATGGGCTTTCAGTGCGAGTACTTGGCGGTGAGTTTCCCCAAAAGCGCGACCGACATGGAGATGGCGCGCCAACTCGCCAATGTCGCTGGCGAGCGGTACCGCCACAAGCCTGCGCTGATCGCCAAGATCGAGCGCAGCGAGGCGATTCCCGTGTTGGCTGAGATCTTGAATGCC
>JAOTTZ010000249.1 GCA_029864165.1 Burkholderiaceae bacterium | reverse complement strand
GGGTTCATAAGCAAGCCCCTTGTTTCGGTTACTGCTACCCGATCCCTATGCAGCCTATGCAGTATGCAGCGCTCTACAGGACTGTTAGCCACGCAGTGCGCAACTTTGAGCACGGGCAATAATAAATGTTGTGATGTTAGACTTGACCCCGGATACCTGTGACCCCGGATACCTGAAGTCGAGACTGGCATACTGGCTACCGCGATCGCTGTGGAAGATCAACCCGGCCTGCTTGCTCGGGTGGCGCTTGAACCATGCCATACGTAGTGCATCCATGACGATGTCGCGCGTCATGTTCTCGCGCAACGACCACCCCACTACTTGGCGGCTGAACAGGTCAATCACCACCGCCAGGAACAGCCAGCCCTCGTCAGTGGCAATGTAAGTGATATCGCCCACCCAGACTTTGTCAGGCTCGCTCACCGTGAATTCCCGCTCAAGCAGGTTGGGCGAGATCGGCAGGTCGTGATTACTGTCGGTGGTGACCCTGAAGCGCCGCTTGCCCTTGGCGCGAATGCCGTGCAGCTGCATGAGCTTTTGAACTCGGTCTTTGCCCACACGAATGCCACGTGCGAGCAGTTCCTTCCAAGTGCGCGGCCAGCCGTAGCCACCACGCGTCTGAGCGTGAATAGCCTTGATATGCACCAGTAGAGCATCATCGCTTAGATGGCGGCGCTGCGCATGACTGGCCCGGCGAACGAAGTGCTCGTGGTACCCGGCTACGCTCACACCCAGCACCCGGCACTGCACGGAAATCGGCCACACGCGACGGTGACGTTGAATAAAGGCGTACTTCACATCGACCCTTTTGCAAAGTACGCCGTCGCTTTTCCCAGGATGTCGCGCTCCATCTTGACGCGCGCCAGCTCGGATCGCAGCCGGCTGAGCTCCATCTGCTCAACCGTCACCAGCTTGCTGTCAACCCCCTTGAGCTTGCCCTGTCGATCAGCCTTGACCCAGTTGAACAGCGTTTGGTCAACAACGCCCAACGTCCTGGCCACTGCAGCAATGCTCTGGCCGCCTCGTACCAATCGCACCGCCTCTTGCTTGTATTCGAGCGTGTAACGCCCTCTTGTCGTCTTCGTCATCTCGTTTCTCCTTGCTTGTATTGAACCACTCAGCAAGGGATACGGTTTTCGAGGGCAAGGTCAAACTCGGATCAGTCAAGGAATCTAGTCGGCCCTGCAAAACAACGCCAATGTTGTCGGCGCCTAATGACGCACACAATATCGATCGGTCATAGTATTCACCGCTACACGTCCTCACAAGTCGAGCGCGAGTATGGCGCCACTGTCCACAATATAAAGTTTGTCACCGAAGACCGCGATATCCAAGGGTGATCCCAAGCTCGCGGGGAGTGGCCCTAGCCGTAAGCCTCCGCCGCTGACAATCGTAACGACGTCGGCTTCACCCGATGACTGGTTGATAGATATTGCGCGAATTGACGAAGTCCCTTTATCGAGGACATAAAGATTGCCGCTCGCGTCGACAGCAATACTGTCTGGCGAGCTGAAACGAGCCTGCGAACCGGTTCCGTCCGCACTGCCGCTTGTTCCAGCAAGCCCGGCGAGTGTGCTGACCACACCGTCGGGGGTGATCTTGCGAACGGTGTGGTTAGAACTATCGGTGACATAAAGGTCGCCGGTTGCGTCTACCGCAACGTCTTGCGGAAAGTGAAAACGTGCTTCCATCCCCGTCCCGTTCACGCTGCCCGTGGCTCCGGCAAGCCCGGCGAGCGTACTGACGAACCCATCGGGTGTGATTTTGCGAATGGTGTGGTTACCGGTATCAGCAACGTAGACGTTGCCGCTCAGGTCTACAGTGAGGCCCGATGGCCCGTTGAAAAGTGCCTCTACGCCAGGACCGTCGGTACTGCCGAAGATTCCCCCAATCTGGGCCCCCCGCCCGGCGAGCGTGCTGCTGACTCCGGAGGGTGTACTCTTCGTAATAATTCCTGAGCCGAAAATGCCGATGGAATAGAGGAAGTTGTTGCTCGCGTCGAAGGCAATCTCCGAGACCTGTGATAATGCAAACCCTGCTGGCGTAGTGACAACACCGGCGGCGCTGACCTTACGAAGATCATCGAGTAACTGGGAGACATAGAGGTTGCCAGTCGCATCGACGGCGATCTGAACTGGAGTGCGAAAACGGGCCTGCGCACCGATACCGTCTTGGGGGGGCGGTTCGACAATCCCGGCCAGCGGAATGACCACCCCAGCGGGTGTTAATTTGCGAATGATATGGGCCCCAGTATGAGGCCCCGCAGAACCTAGCTCAAAGTTATCGTCGGCAGCGACGTAGAGGTTTCCACTGGCGTCTGCTGCAATGCCTTGTATTGACTGAAAGCGAATCTCCGAGCCAGCACCATCCGATTCGCTACTCGCTACAACGGGCGTTGCAAGCGCGCTCACCTCCCCGGAAGGGGTGACCTTTTGAATGGTGCCGAAGTTATAGGCGATGTAAAGGTTGCCATTCGTATCGATAGCAATGCCCCGTGGCTCACCAGGAGTATCAAGCCCTGCGAACGTGCTGACAACCCCGTTCAGGGTGACTTTACGAATAGTATCGTTTCTGGTATCGAGGACATATAGGTTGCCGCTCGCATCTACGACGACGGCCCCCGGTCTGCTAAAGCTGGCGTGCTCTCCGGCACCGTCGGCGCGACCCACAATGCCTGCAACTCCGGCGAGTGTGCTTACTACTCCGGCAGGGGTAATCTTGCGAATCGTGCTGTTCTGGGTATCTGCGACATAAAGGTTGCCGTTCGCATCAGAGGCGATTCCCTCTGGGGCGTTAAAACGCGCCTGCTCGCCAGTACCATTGTTGCTGCCGCTTGACCCCGCAAGACCGGCGAGTGTGCTCACAACCCCGTCAGGTGTGACTCTACGAACAGTATGATTGTCGGTATCGGCGACATAGACGTTGCCGCTCGTATCAACGGCGACGCCCTCTGGTTCGTTAAAACGGGCCAGCCCTCTGGGGCCATTGGCACTGCCCCTCAATCCAGCAAGCCCCGCGAGCGTGCTGACAACCCCGGCGGGGGTAATTTTTCGAATAGTGCTGTTACTGGTGTCGGCGACATAGACGTTGCCACTCGCGTCAACGGCAAGTCCGGTGGGATTGTTGAAACCGGCAGCGGTTCCAATTCCATCCTGCGACAAACTCGGTTGAACCTCTCCGGCCAACAACAACAACGACTTCAGCTGCGCGCACAACACCAAAACGTTGTTAACCTCAGCCGTGGGCATAGTGTCGGTTCCGTTGACCACCTCGCAGGTCACACCAGGCGGCTGATCAACAACTTGTACATCGTAGTTCGTACCCGCTGGCAACGGAGTGAACTTTTCGATCGGTCTGTCCTGAGACAGACCGTCGTCGGCCACTATTTCTACGCGTTCAACCCCATTGCTCAAGACAACCTTGCCCGAGCGCAGCCCCGCCAGCGTGCCCGCTAACGCGTAGGTCTTGGCTCCCTTGCCACCTTCGGCACTACCGCCACCGCCGCCACACGACCACAGCCCTAGCGTGACGGCGCTGCCTACGATCGCCCGCAGCGCGCTCATGCGGCGCGCACCAATATTCCACATCGTCATGTTCGTGTCTCCTGCTATGCAACGCAAAGCTCAAAGCTTGGGGTCGCCATCATTGCTCGCGGCTCGACCCTAAGGCATCACCCACCCGCCACCCAGCGCGCGATACACGTCGACCAGCGAAGTCAGGCTACCCACTTGCGCCTGCACCAGCGCGTCTCGCGCCTGCAGCACGCTGCGCTCGGCGTCTAACACTGTCAAGAAATCGGTAGCGCCGGCTTCGAAGCGTATGCGCGCCAGCCGCGCTGCTTCTTCGGAGTTGCTCGCCGCACCCTCGAGCTTTTCGGTTTGTTCGCCGTTGCGCGTGTACTGCGCCAACGCGCCTTCGGTTTCTTCCAGCGCCAGTTGCACCGTTTGCTCGTAGACCAGCAGCGCCTGCTGCGCGCGGGCCTCGCTGGCGT
>JAOTTZ010000248.1 GCA_029864165.1 Burkholderiaceae bacterium | reverse complement strand
CACGGACACCTCGGTACGTCAGGGTCTTCGCAAGAACCCCTTGGGCACATGTATTGGCTGCGCGACGCTGTCGCTCACCTTGAAGGCGCCGAAATAGCCGCTGGTACAGGATTGTGCGTTTCAATCATCCGCAGCGGTCAACTTTTTGGCAAGGCCGCCGATATCGCTCTATGAAACGCTGCTTAAACGCTTCGGGGCAACTTCTCCTGCGGCCGTTGCCACGGTATGACAGAGCACAGGTACCCCGTCGGCGCGGTGAGCCGCGGCGTGGTTCCGCCACCACAGCACGGCTCAGCCATGGGCTGGACGACGGTCAACTGCGCGCTTGCCAAGGATGCCTGCAATTACCGTCGGCCACTTCCGCCCCCCGGATGCCATCGGCCAGG
Organism: Burkholderiaceae bacterium; assembly: GCA_029864165.1. Taxonomy (GTDB): domain Bacteria; phylum Pseudomonadota; class Gammaproteobacteria; order Burkholderiales; family Burkholderiaceae_C; genus CAIKUF01. Next base: position 3,606 of record JAOTTZ010000248.1, on the reverse strand, counting down.
GCCGAGGCGGCGCCTTTTCGTGCACACCCGCCGCAACGATCCGTGCGGTAGTGCACGCCCCTCATACAAGACAGCGACAGGCGGTCGAGAAACACCGACAGCGGGCCAGAAAATGGTTCAAGAGTTGGCGCCAGCGGCCGATAAACAAACGAGGGTTCATCGAACGCGACCAATAACACCATGAAGAACTTCCCGAGTGGATTCACGCTGATCGAGGTCATGATCACGGTGGCGTTGGTCGCAATTCTCGCCGCGGTCGCGCTACCGGCCTACCAAGAGCACGTGCGCAAGTCACGCCGCGCCGAAGCGCAGGCATTCCTGATGGCGGTGGCAGCGCGTCAACAACAGTTCCTCCTCGACACGCGAACCTACACCGCGACCCTGGCAGATGTTGGGGTTCGGACCCCTGACAATGTCGGCGCGTCCTACACCATTGCGCTCGCTGCAGCCGCTGGCCCCCCGCCTACATTCAGCGTGACCGCCACGCCGAAGCCAGCGCAGGCGCACGAAAAATGCGGCACTTTGAGTATCGATCAGACGGGTACCAAGACCGCGACAACCAGCGGCTGTTGGTAAGAGCTGCCGAGAGCTACCGATGCGTCACCCCACCTTTTACCTAGCACGACGCCGACCGATCGCAGGCGCGAGATATTCGATGTACGGCTTCACGCTGATCGAATTGATGGTCGTCGTGGTCATACTGATCACCATGTTGGGCGTGGTGACCCCGTCTTTCCGAGCCTTCATAGAGACACAGCAAGTCAAAAGCCTTTCCTATGATCTGACGGCCGATCTGCTCCTCGCGCGCAGCGAGGCGCTCAAGCGCAATGCCAACGTATCTGTGGCGCGCACGGGGGGGGGGTGGGAAGGCGGATGGGCGACCACGGCGGTGGTTGCCAATGAAATCATTGCGCGTCGTAACTCGAGCGCCCAAGCGGTCACGGTCACCAGCGCTCCGGCCACGATCGTCTTCGATGCCAATGGACGGGTGTTAGCGCCAGCAGCCGCAGTGCGCATCACTATCAGCAACAGCAACGGTTCGGCGCACCGCTGCATCGAACTCGACCTGTCGGGTCGCGCGCGGTCGCGGTACGGTGCTTGCGCGTGATGGTCCGCTTGCAGAAACCAAATAGCGCTGCACTGCGACAGTGCGGTGGAATACTGATAGAGGTGTTGATCTCGATACTCGTCTGCGCGTTTGCGTTGCTGGGCTTTGTCGGCATGCAGGCACGCGCAACAACGGGTGAATTTGAGTCGTACCAACGCAGTCAAGCGTTGGTACTGGTCGGAGACATGGCGAGCCGCATCAGTGCGAATCGGGTGAATGCGGCTGCTTATTTGGTGGGCGGGTTAATCGGCGCGGGCGCGATGGAGGACTGCGCTGGCCTGAACGGCGCGGCCCTTGATCTCTGCGAGTGGGGTAACCTCATTCGCGGCAGCACCGAGGTGCGGGGTGGCACCAATGTCGGGTCCATGATTTCGGCTCGCGGTTGCATTGCGCTTGCCGCCGGAACTACCGACCGCTACGTCGTATCGGTTGTCTGGCAGGGTGTGGTGGCCACTGGCGCTCCCACCAGCGTTTGCGGACAGGGCGATGGCGCGTTTCCCACCGAGGCGCTGCGGCGCGTGGTCGCCTCCACCGTCTGCGTACCCTTGATGGTCGGCAACGCGCCGGTCGGGCGCTGCTAAGGGCTTTGCAAGCATGCGCGTAGCTTCTGGCCGTCGATTGCCGCACCTACGCCAGCGAGGCGTCACGCTGATCGAGTTGATGGTTGGGCTGACGCTCGGTCTGGTCGTGTCAGTTGCCTTGTTATTGGTGTTTGCTAACGCGTCGTCCAGCGGTCAGAGCATGGCACGCGCTGGCATGCAGATCGAAAACGGGCGCTACGTCGCCGAACTCTTACGTGAAGACCTTCGACTGGCCGGCTTTTTTGGCGCAGTTCGGGTGGCTGGCGCGACATACACCACGCCTGACCCCTGCGCGCTTGTACCTACGGGTTGGAACGCCTTGCCACTCAATTTGCCCTCGCCAGTACAAGGCTACCGCCCCTCAGATGCGCTCGCCTGTCTGAGCAACCGAAAAGCGGGCACTGACGCGATCGCGGTGCGCCGCTTGGGCCTGGACTTGATCGATCCCGCGACACTGGGCGCAGGCAACACCCAGTTTCACGTGCAGACCTCTCGTTGCGCTACCGACCCGCTTGTAACGCCGGTGATCTTCGGTACTGCCGCTGCAGGATTTACGTTGCAAAACCGCGCGTGCGGCGCGCCGAACGTGGTACGCACTTATGTGTCGCGGATCTACTACGTGGCCAGCACAAACATACGTGGGGCGGCTGGCAATACGACCCCCACGCTCACGCGGGTGGACCTGGTGGGCAATCAACTGGTGACCACGCCGCTCGCCGAGGGCATTGACCATTTGCGCTTCGAGTACGGCTTCGATACAGACGTCAACGGCAGCCCAGACGAATACCGTACCACGATAGGCGGCGTGGGCCCCACCATGTCATGGGCCAACGTGACAGTGGTCAAAGCACATTTCATCAGCCGCTCGCTTGACAAGGTGTTAGAGAGCAATCTCGCGACGGCGCAACAGTTCCAACTCGGTGGCACCGCCGCTCTGAACATCGCTGCTGACGGTTTTACGCGGCGCGCGTACAGCAACGTCATCCCACTCGTCAACCCCATCATCAGCAGAGTGCCATGAGCATGCGTCGTTTGCACTCGAGGCCAGGCCACCAGCGCGGCATCACCCTCATCGTCACGATGGTCCTGCTGGCGGCGTTGGCGCTGCTGGCAGTGACGGCGTTCAATAGTGGGACGACCAACATGCGAATCGTTGGCAACATGCAGACGCGCCAGGAGGCGCTGTCCGCCGCGCAGGCGGCCTTGGATTTGACCATCAGCTCGGGGCTGTTTGCTACCGAAACAGCCGCCGTCGCTGCTGGTCCAATCCCTGTCGATATAGGCGGCAAGACTTACACCGCATCACTGGCAGCTCAACCACCAGTTTGTTACCGGGCGCGCACCCTGCCCACGGGTGAGCTCGATCCAAGCGTGGCGAGCGACATTTCGTGCATGGGCTCTAGCGGTGCAAGTACGGCGGGGCTTGAGATAGTCGGAACCGCAGCGCTCTCCGGCGACTCGCTGTGCGCCGACGCGGAGTGGGCCATACGTGCTGTGGTCTCAGACCCGAGTAGCAACACCACGGCCGCCGTTAACCAAGGTGTCAGTACCCGCATATTGATCACCGACGTTGCTACCAACTGCCCACCCTAATCACACATCAAGGATCGACTGCGTGAACAACTACCACAAGCTATTGCGCTCTCTACTGGTCACCCTGGGCCTGGCCACACCAGCTTTATTTTCATGCGCAGAAGACATAGACCTCTATGCCGGTTTCAGTGCGAGCAGTGTCCCCAACGTATTGCTGGTGCTAGATAACTCAGCAAACTGGGGTTCTAGCCTCTCCGTTTCCAACTGCTATTTCAAGGACAACGGCGTTGTCACCACCAACGGCCCGAAATCGAGCAGCCCCGACAAGGAACAGGGTGCGAAGATGGCGATCGAGAAGTGCGCTTTGTACAACCTCATTGATGC
>JAOTTZ010000247.1 GCA_029864165.1 Burkholderiaceae bacterium | reverse complement strand
GATCTGGTTCGTGTACCGGATGGTCCGTGATTGGTCCAGGCCGCTTAATTTCGCCGTCTCGGTGGCCGACACCATCGCTGCCGGGCGCGAAGTCAACGAGACCGAATTCCAGGGTCAGCACGATATTGGCAACTTGCTCCAGTCGCTCAGCGGCATGTATAAGAGTCTGAAGCGTTACCGAGCCGAGGTCGAGGCGTCCCAAAGTGGTCTGCAAGAGAAAATCCAGCAACTCTCCGAGAGCAAGAGCAGCCTGGCCGAAGCGCAGCGACTCGCTCGATTGGGCAATTGGCATTGGGATTGCACCAGCCCGACGGCATATTGGTCGGATGAGATGTACCGGATTCTGAGCGCGTCACCAAGCGAGTGCGAACCAGCGTTGCAAACTTATTTGGCGCTGATGGAACCCAGGTCGGCAGAAAACTTTGACAGCAAGGTTAAGGAATTGACGCGAGTTGCCGGCTCAGTATCCGATGAGCAGAACATTCGAGCCTTCGACGGCAACCAACGCGTCGTTCACCACCATGTCTCGTCGCAAGCCAACGCCAGCGGCCAAGTCATCCGCCTGTGCGGAACCATACAAGACATCACGGCACGTCGGCATGCCGAGCAAGAAATCCGGCGGCTCGCGCTCTACGATGGTCTGACGGGGCTGCCCAACCGGCGATATTTCCTCGACCAGCTAGAACACACCATTGCACAAGCACGCCGCAGCGGTGAGCAAGTGGCAGCAATGTTTCTAGACCTGGACCGCTTCAAACGCATCAACGACACGTTAGGCCACGCTGCGGGCGATGCTTTGCTGAAGGAAGCTGCGCGTCGATTGGGGCAATGCGTGCGCGATAGCGATTACGTTGCCCGGGAGCCCAACGAACCAACCGACGACGAAAGCAATGTGGCGCGCTTAGGCGGAGACGAGTTCACGGCAACCCTGGTCGACCTCAAACGCCCACAAGACGCAGCCAAGGTGGCGCTGCGTATTCTGCACGCGATGTCGGAGCCGTTTCAGATCGACGGCAACGATCTCGTCGTGACTGCCAGTGTAGGCATTGCCGTGTATCCACAGGACGGCGATAGCGCCGAAGTGCTGCTTAAGAACGCTGATACGGCGATGTATCGTGCCAAAGAACTGGGCAAAAACACCTACCAATTCTTTACCGAAGACATGAACTCGACCGCGTTTGCAAAACTCACGCTGGAGAGCGAGCTGCAAAAGGCGTTGGAGCGCGACCAGTTTGTGCTTCATTACCAGCCGAAGATTGATATCCATAGCGGCAAGATTGCGGGTGTTGAAGCATTAATCCGCTGGTCGCATCCCGAGTGGGGCCTGATGGCCCCAGGTCAATTCATCGCACTGGCGGAGGAAATTGGGCTGATCACCGTCATCGGCAGCTGGGTCATGGAGAGGGCTTGCTGCCAACTGAAACAATGGCGCGATGCCGGCCTACCGCCTATCAGCATGGCGGTCAACCTGGCCAGCCCGAGCTTTAGGCAGCCAAATCTCGTCCACCAGGTCGGAGCCCTGTTAAAGTGCTACGACGTCGATGCCAAGCTGCTTCAGATTGAAGCAACTGAGAGCATCATGATGACCGACGTAGTAACCACCATGAAAACGCTCACGCAACTGCGTGAACTCGGTGTCAAGCTGTCGATCGACGACTTCGGTACCGGCTACTCTTCCCTGAGTTACTTGCGGCGCTTCCCCATCGATCAGCTCAAGATCGACCGCTCGTTCGTCATCGACATGGTCGGCAATGCCGACGCGGCTGCGATTGCTGGAGCGATCGTTTCACTGGGTACTAGCCTGGGGCTCGAGTTGGTGGCCGAGGGCGTCGAAACACAGCAACAGGCTTGCCTGCTGCGCGATATGGGCTGCCGAATGATGCAGGGTTACTATTTCGCCCGCCCTGTGCCGGCCGATGAGATCGCCGCGCTGCTAAGCAACGGTACTTCGTTTGTGCTGACGCCGCAGCAGCCGGAACCTGAATACCCGGCTGGCTTGACCGCAGAGTACGCTTGACGGGGTGGTATCAACGCCCCTGTGCGAGCACGTTAACGCCGACCGGCGCCGGCGCCTTGACATAGCCGACGCCGCCCGGAGTGCGCTTGACGAACTCGACGACCTCCGAGTCCGTGCCCTTAACCGCCGGGGCGGTCAGGCCGTCGCGGAATGACTTCTTGGTCCAAGACGAGCGGTACTTGGTCGCGTCGATGTTGAGGTACTTGCTCAGAAAAACGTCTTGCACCGATGCGTTATCTACCGGCACCAGCTTGGTTGAGCCAGCCAGCTGTTTTTCGCCCGTGTAGATAGGTTGCACGTCGTCAGCCTCAAGTGTCAATGCGGGATGCCCAATGACCACAATCTGCTGCGCTTGTGAGACAACAACGCCCGTGCCAAACAAGCTGGTAAATAGCAGCAAGCGGATATTCGTCATGTTCATGTCGTTGTCATCGCTTCAGAAGCGCACGGCCCATTGAGCGCGGATTTCCGAGTACGTGTCGGTGATTCGATCCGTCAACTTGGTTCGCGTTGCTTCCAACTTGAGCGCGGTGGTAGGGTTGAGGTCATAACGCAAGCCAAACACCTTGCGTTGGTATGACTGTCCGCTTTCCATCTGCGCAAAGTAGTTGTCGTTCTGGTCGAGCGAAGTACGTTCATAGCGCGCGAACGGAGTAACTTCGCCGAAAAAGCTGCGGCCGACCTGGACGTAGCCCGCATCGCTCGAGTGTGTTCCGGCGCCACCAGAAAGGTCGCGGTTGCGAAAACGGTACACCTCGCCGAGGACTTCCCAGTTGTCCTCCAAGTAGGCGAGCCAGCCGCCGTAGGCAACCAGTCGGGTCTCGTTGACGTTGGCAAGCGTATCGATCACCTTGCTGGTGAACGCGTGCGCACCCAACGCCAAGCCTCGCAGCCCTCCGCGCCTAAAGCTGTAGCCCAAGTTGCCGCCTACGGTGGCCGAGTGGTTGGCCGCGCCGCTGAGACCCGGGTTCAGCGTGCCGGTGCCTGCGGTGGCAGGATCAGCCATGTCAATCGTGGGGCTGTTGGCAAAATAAGCATCGTAGCTCACGCGGCCCGCACCGAGCTTGACGCCACCCGTTCCCCACAGGCCGACCGAGTGCGCCGGCAGAATACCTCCCGCGTCCTCGAAGTCAAGGAACACTGGCCGCTGGATCGCGGTCTGTATCTGTGCGCCATGGTGAAAGGCCGTGTTCCAGTAACCGTAGGGGGTGTGAAAGCGCCCAACCCACATAGTCAGTTCGTCGGCGACGGTGTAGCCGACTTGTAGACGCTCGAGGTCGACTATTACCGATCCCGTCTCGTCAACTTCGAAAACCAGCTCGATCAAGGCCTTGGTGCGGTCGGTAAACTGCGGGGTCAGGTAAAAGCCGAGCGCGCCGAGATTGGCACCCGCGTCGCTACCCGCAGTGCCTGCCGCCTTGCGCCCCTTGGAGCCCTTGACCAAGCCAACGTCAGCAAAACCATGTAGCGCCAGCCCGTGGTTCGCTTCGGGTCGGTTGGCCACGGCGCTGATTTCTTGCTCTAGTTCGTGCACTTTGGTCTCAAGTGCCTGTGCCGCCGGTTCCGTGCTGACCGCCACCTGGCCTGGTTCTTGGCCATCCTCTAACTGCTGCACCCGCTGCGTCAACAATTGAATTTGCTGCAAGCTTTGTTCCAGCCTGCGTTCGAGTTCGGCGATGCGTTCCTTGTCGCTTTGTGCATGCGCGCCCACATTGACCAACGCCAGGGCTAAGGCGATGACCCAACCCGGCAAGCATGTGCACGAATGGCAAAGGCCAAGGGTCGATGTTCGCATTGCGAGGTCCCCGTTCGGAAAATTTGTATGTTTATGGCCGTGAACGCACCTCGAGTGCCCGCACTCAGCGGCCATGCTTAGGGCAGTATTCTCAGCTTGAGCACTTGAGGATTGCTGATCAATCCTATCCCAAAAAGCCTCGGCTGGCTGACTTCCTTGTGGCTATAAGACCACGATACAA
>JAOTTZ010000246.1 GCA_029864165.1 Burkholderiaceae bacterium | reverse complement strand
TCACATCCGCAGTAGTGGTCGTCTGAGGGTGGCTGCGGCGGCGCCTGCCCTGCCCGCTGTCAAAGAGTTGCCGGCACGTGCCGCTTGGCGAGCCATCGATTTCATCTCCGACCTGCACATGGCGCGGAACACGCCGCGCACGTTCGAGGCTTGGGCCGCGCATCTGCTGCATACGCCCGCCGAAGCGGTGTTCATACTCGGCGACTTGTTCGAAGTCTGGGTCGGGGACGACGCTCGCCGCGACGATTTCGAAGCGCGCTGCGCCTCAGTTTTAACCGCAGCGGCGAGTCAACGCTACATTGCCTTCATGGTGGGCAACCGCGATTTTCTGGTGGGGCCCGATCTGTTGCAAGAAAGCGGTGTGACGCCGTTGCCAGACCCGACCGTGTTGCAGGCGTTCGAGTACCGCGTTCTGCTCACGCACGGCGACATGCTGTGCCTGTCCGATACCGACTATCAACAGTTTCGTACCGAAGTGCGTTCAGCGCAATGGCGGGCTGACTTTCTTGCCAAACCGTTGGCACAGCGCCGTTCAATTGCGCGCCAGTTGCGTGACGCCAGCGAGCAGCGGCGGCGTCAAGGCCTGTCGGTCCCGAATTGGGGCGACATCGACACCAAAGCAGCCATCGCCTGGATGCGCGAGGCTAACGCTCCTGTTTTAGTACACGGCCATACCCACCAACCGGTCAGCGAGCAGCTGGCACCTGGCTTCACGCGCCACGTACTCACCGATTGGAACCTTGACGACAACGCGCAGGACGCGCGGGCCGGCGTGCTCCGACTGGCCCCCACCGGTTTTTCTCGTGTAGCGCCGTGCCTTGGTGACCCGACTTCACCAGCAACTTGATTTGCCGACGGGCTCTTATTATGTAGCCGTGGTGGCCGGTTCGGCCTTGGACTTATCGCTCTTGCGGTTGGGCTGGATGTCGAGCGCGACTTTGCCATCCGCGCCAATATCCACGGTCAACCGTCCGCCATCGACGAGTTGGCCGAACAGCAGTTCGTCAGCCAGCGCGCTGCGTATCATGTCCTGAATCAGCCGCTGCATCGGGCGCGCACCCATCAGTGGATCGAACCCCTTGCTGGCCAAGTACTTGCGCAATGCGTCGGTGAAGGTTACCTCGACCTTCCTCTCGGCCAACTGGCCTTCCAGCTGCAGCAAGAATTTGTCGACCACGCGCAGGATCACCTCCTCGTCGAGTGCCTTGAAGCTGACCATAGCGTCGAGCCGGTTGCGAAACTCCGGCGTGAACAAGCGCTTGATGTCAGCCATTTCGTCGCCCTGCTCGCGTACATTGGTAAAACCAATCGTCGCCTTGTTCATGGTCTCGGCGCCTGCGTTGGTCGTCATGATGATGATGACGTTGCGGAAGTCGGACTTGCGGCCATTGTTGTCGGTCAGCGTGCCGTGATCCATCACCTGCAACAGCACGTTGAACACATCCGGGTGCGCCTTTTCGATCTCGTCGAGCAGCAGCACCGCATGCGGCTTTTTGTTGATCGCCTCGGTAAGCAAACCACCCTGGTCGAAGCCAACATAGCCCGGCGGCGCGCCTATCAAGCGGCTTACGGCATGGCGCTCCATGTACTCGCTCATATCGAAGCGGATCAGATCGATGCCCAATATAAAGGCAAGCTGCCTTGCCGCTTCGGTCTTGCCCACGCCGGTGGGGCCACTGAACAGGAACGAGCCAATCGGCCTCTCGGGCTTACCCAAACCCGAGCGCGCCATCTTGATGCTCGACGCCAATACATCGAGCGCGGCATCCTGACCGAAAACCACGCTCTTCAAGTCGCGGTCCAGGCTCTTGAGCTTGGAGCGGTCATCGTTGGACACGCTGGCGGGCGGAATGCGCGCAATCTTGGCCACGATGTCTTCCACCTCGCTGCGCGTGATCGTCTTCTTCTGCTTGCTTTTTGGAAGAATACGCTGTGCGGCACCCGCCTCGTCGATGACGTCGATCGCCTTGTCGGGCAAATGCCGGTCGTTGATAAACCTTGCCGAGAGTTCGGCGGCTGCCTGCAGCGCGCCAAGCGCGTACTTCACGCTATGATGTTCTTCGAACCGAGACTTCAAGCCCTTGAGAATCTCGACTGTTTGCTCGACTGACGGCTCGATCACGTCAATCTTTTGGAAGCGCCTTGAAAGCGCGGCGTCTTTCTCAAAAATGCCACGGAACTCGGTGAAGGTGGTGGCGCCGATGCACTTCATCGCACCCGAGCCGAGTGCGGGCTTGAGCAAGTTGCTCGCGTCCAAAGTGCCACCCGAGGCAGCGCCGGCGCCGATCAAAGTATGTATCTCGTCGATGAACAAAATCGCGTTGGGCATGTCCTTGAGGTTTTTCAGCACGCCCTTCAAACGCTGCTCAAAGTCGCCACGGTATTTGGTGCCCGCCAGCAACGCGCCCATGTCAAGCGCGTACACGACAGCGTTGCTGAGTATTTCGGGTACATCGGACTGGGTGATGCGCCAGGCCAGCCCCTCGGCAATCGCCGTTTTGCCGACACCGGCCTCGCCCACTAACAGCGGGTTGTTTTTGCGCCGCCGGCACAGAATCTGAATCACGCGTTCGACTTCGTGCTCACGTCCAATCAGTGGGTCGATCTTGCCGTCGCGGGCCAGCTGGTTCAGGTTCTGCGTGAACTGGTCAAGCGGTGTCGCCTTACCTTCGGGCTCTTCCTTCTCGACCTCGGGCGCAGTGGGGTCTCCAGACTTCGCAGGTTCGGGAGCATCAGACTTCTTGATGCCGTGCGCGATGTAGTTGACCACGTCCAGCCTGGTGACGCCCTGCTGGTGCAGGTAGTACACGGCATGCGAATCCTTCTCGCCGAAGATGGCCACCAGCACGTTGGCGCCGGTCACTTCTTTTTTGCCACTACCGGTGGACTGGACATGCATGATGGCGCGCTGGATCACACGCTGAAAGCCCAGCGTCGGTTGTGTATCGACCTCCGCCAGACCGCCCACGGTGGGGGTGTTTTCCTTGATGAACTGCATCAGGCTTTTGCGCAACTCCTCGGTGTTGGCGGAACAAGCCCTAAGAACCTCGGCGGCCGACGGGTTATCTAACAAGGCCAACAACAGATGCTCGACCGTGATGAACTCGTGGCGCTGTTGACGCGCCTCGACAAAAGCCATGTGCAGGCTGACTTCTAGCTCTTGAGCGATCATGCCGCCTCCATAATGCACTGCAATGGGTGCCCGCTGCGACGCGCTGCGGATATCACCACATCGACTTTTGTCGATGCCACATCTTTCGTGAAGACACCACAAACCCCGCGACCTTCGTGGTGAATCTTCAACATGATTTGCATCGCTGTCTCCAGGTCACGGTTGAAATACTCTTGCAGCACCATCACCACAAACTCCATCGGTGTGAAATCGTCGTTGAGCAGCACCACTTGGTACAACTTTGGTGGCTCCGTCTTGGCAACCCGCCGTTCGACGACCACACTGTCTTGACCCTCGTCGGATATCGGGTCTCCCGGCAGTTTCACCGGGGGTTTTGGAGTCTCCGCTGGCATGGCGCCATTTTATCGAGTTGTTCATGGAATGAGGATCGTGTTTAGCATATTGCAGCGACCTATCTATCTTCAAGCTCCGAAATACATCACACATCGCCCCTTTTTCGGCCTTCAGTGCGGCTACCACACCAGCTTTTCACGGTAAAGTACGGAGTACGGGAGGCGCAACGCCGGAAGTTAGTATGTTGGCGGTGACACGCACAAATGGCTTTGGACCAGCGGTTGACAATGCTCGCGTGTCTGCCACTCGGAACACCGCGCGTTGCTTCCAAGACTAACGTAGCATTCGACGGAGGCTTGGCCTTCAATTGTTTCCATCTTTCAGCGTAGAGGCTCGCTCTTGTGCTTTGCGCCCAGCGAAAAGCCGCGACTGCCCACATCCGAGAACGCCACCGATTCGGCTCAGTGATCGTCGACAGCCCACTAAAATTTAATAATTTCTCAAAGAACACCGCATTAGTTCGCAACGATGC